>CAXGYR010000022.1:0-18954 GCA_964014015.1 uncultured Kiritimatiellaceae bacterium | reverse complement strand
TAATAAATAATATTTACAATTATTAGAATTTAAGTAATTTATCTTAAAGAAACATTAAGAGTTTCTTTTTAGTTTAGAACAGCCGTCAAAAAGCTGTTCGGCGATATTCGGTTCCTCCTCTTTTCCGGATATCGCCTTTTTCTTTTCATCTGTTTGGTAAGGATGAAGTTCTCTCACTGAATGTACTACATGAAAAAGACAATTATTTATGGTTCGGGAGGAACGGGTGTCTCATTGGCAAGACTACTTGTTGGAGCAGGTGAGACCGTGCACGTAGCGGGTCGCAATGGTGATTCGTTGCAACAGTTGGCGGCGGAGTTATCCTGCCAGATCAGCGTCGGTGATGTTACGGATGAGTCTTTCCATGCCGAAGTAGCGGCGGCGGCTGGAGATGGGGTTAGTGGACTTGTATACGCAGCCGGTACGATTAATCTTAAAGGATTAGGTCGTCTTGAGGCAGCTGATTTTCTGGACGATTACCGTGTCAACGTTGTCGGTGCCGCATTAGCAGCGAAGGCAGCACTGCCTGCGTTAAAAAGAAACAGGGGTGCGGTTCTGTTCTTTTCAAGTGTAGCAGCGCGGTTGGGATTATCAATGCATGCGTCGATTGGCGCAGCCAAAGGTGCAATTGAGGGGCTGACGGTTTCGTTGGCAGCTGAGTTATCTCCTGCGGTGCGGGTTAATGCGATAGCTCCGTCACTTTGTGAGACTCCATTAGGAAATAAAGTGCTAGTGAGTGATAAAATGAAAGAGGCGATTGCGGGAACGCATGCATTGAAGAGACTGGGCACTGCGGAAGATGTGGCAAGACTGGCGCGGTTTGTGATTTCGGATGAAGCCAGCTGGATGACGGGTCAAATCATTGGTCTGGATGGCGGGCGCGGGTCTGTGTCGGTTTCTTAACTTTTTTCTAAGCCGCTAGCGGGTTACTTGATAGGCTTTAAGGCATCGGAATACGGATGAGATTGAAATCAACATTGGATGCAGTGAAACGGCTGGAGGCGCATGGGGAGTTATTGCGTATTTCCGATGAGGTCGATCCGCATTTGGAAATGGCGGAGATTCAGCGTCGGATTTACAAGAAGCATGGGCCTGCTGTTCTATTTGAAAATGTGAAGGGCTGTTCGTTTCCGTGTGTTTCGAATCTATATGGCACACCGGAACGGGCTCGGTTGCTGTTTCGGGAAACGTACGATGCGGTCGGAGCGGTGGTAGGCGCGAAAGCAGATCCGATGGGCTTGCTAAAGCGGCCGGTGGGAGCCATGAAGGCGGCGTTCACAGCGGTGAATGGCTTGCCCCTTCCCGTTCCGAATCGGGCGGCACCGGTGATGGCGTGCCGGGCTGAAGTGAGTGATTTGCCGCAGATTGTAAGTTGGCCGATGGATGGGGGGCCATTTGTAACGCTTCCGCAGGTCTACTCCGAACATCCGGATTATCTGGGCAATCCGCTGAAGAGTAACCTTGGGATGTATCGGGTGCAGCTGGGCGGTAACGATTATGTGAAAGATCGGGAGATCGGGATTCATTATCAAATTCACCGAGGGATTGGTGTGCATCAGAAATTGCACCAAGAGCGGGGAGAACCATTTCGAGTAGCGGTTTTTGTGGGTGGAGCGCCCTCGATGGCATTTTCGGCGGTAATGCCGTTGCCGGAGGGATTGCCGGAGGTGGCTTTTTCGGGATTGATGGCGGGGCGTAATTTTCGTTATACGCGGTATAAGGGATGGACGATTGCGGCGGATGCTGATTTTGCGATCATTGGCACGTTGAAAGAGGAGCCAAAACCGGAGGGGCCATTTGGAGATCACTTGGGCTACTACAGTTTGGTTCATGATTTTCCGTGTTTAGAGGTGGAGGCTGTATTTCATCGAAAAGACGCCATCTGGCCGTTTACGGTGGTGGGGCGCCCGCCGCAGGAAGACACAACATTTGGCGAGGTGATTCACGACCTGACAGGAGCCGTTATTCCAACCGAAATTCCGGGACTAAAGGCGGTGAATGCGGTGGATGCTGCGGGTGTTCATCCGTTGTTGCTGGCAGTGGGAGAAGAGCGTTATACGCCTTTTGCGGGAGCAGATCGTCCGTCGGAACTACTGACGCTATCGAATGCAGTGCTTGGTAAAGGGCAGCTTTCATTAGCTAAGTATCTATTAATTGCGGATGCGGCTGGTGAGCCGGATATTCATGATATTCCTCAGTTCTTTCAGCACTTGCTGGAGCGAATAGATTGGCGGCGCGATCTTCATTTCCAGACGGAAACAACCATCGACACATTAGACTACTCCAGCGAAGGACTCAACGAAGGCTCAAAAGTAGTCTGGGCATGCACAGGGCCGGCGCGCCGAACCTTGCAACATGCGCCACCGCCTCTTCCAAGTTCATTTACATTTGCTATGGTAGATGCGGGTATTTTGGCGATTCAATTGTCGCCGAGCGAGTCCTACAGTAGTGCACCGGAAGAAGTGGAGACGTTGATCAAATCGATTACACCTCATATTGATGCGGATGCTTTTCCGTTAATCATTGTGTGTGATGATCCTGATTTTTTGGCCGCTGATTATAATAATTTTTTATGGGCGGTCTTCACGCGTTCTAATCCGTCGCACGATATATACGGAATCGGATCAGAGACACGCTTTAAACATTGGGGCTGCACAGGCTCTCTGGTTATCGATGCACGTTTCAAACCGCACAATGCACCGCCTCTATTGGAAGACGAAGCGGTAAGTGCTCGTGTGGATGCCTTAATGGAGAGCGTAAAGGTATAAAAAAAGCGCACAGTAGGTGCGCTCTTTCCATGTGTCTCTGCCCGTTTTAATCTTACGCTGAGAAGTTATTTTCGACCCAGTCGGTTAGATCCCGAACCGCATTGATGGAGACATCGAATGCCGCTTTCTCGGTTTCATCCAGATCCACTTCGATCACTTTTTCGACTCCGCCAGCACCGATGATCACGGGCACGCCAGCGTAGAGACCGTCGATGCCGTATTCACCATTGAGTAGGGCGGCGCAGGTGAGAACATTTTTCTTATCCTTCAAGTAGGCTTCTGCCATTTTGATAGCGGAGAGGGCGGGGCTGTAGTAGGCCGAGCCGGTTTTGAGTAGGCCAACAATCTCGCCGCCGGATTTGGCGGTGCGAGCTGCGATTGCCTCTAGCGTTTCTAGCGGTAGTAGTTGTGTGACGGGAACCCCGCCGGCGGTGGCGTAGCGAATGAGCGGTACCATGGTATCGCCGTGACCGCCCATTACCATGGCGATAACGTCTTCCGCGGCAACGCCTAGTTCCAACGCGATGAGCGATGAGAAGCGGGAGCTATCGAGCACGCCGGCCATGCCGCATACTTTGTGTGCGGGAAATCCGGTAACTTTCTGCATGGCATACACCATTGCGTCGAGCGGATTGGTAACGACGATGACGAAGGCATTCGGCGCTTGTTCTTTGATGTTTTCGCCAACGGATTTAATAATTCCGCAGTTAACTTCGAGCAGGTCATCGCGGCTCATGCCGGGCTTGCGGGGAAGACCCGCGGTAACGATAACTACATCGGCGTCTTTCATCGCGGCATAGTCATTGGAGCCAACGAGGTTGCTGGAGGTGGGCATCACGGTGGCGCCGTGGGTAATATCGAGGCTTTTTCCCTGCGGAATACCCTCTGAAATATCGATAGTAATAACGTCGCCTAGCTCTTTTTGAGCGGCGAGTAGTGCCATAGTGCCGCCGATTTGACCGGCGCCGACGAGTGCAATTTTTTTCCTAGACATGGTTCTCCTTGTGAATCGTTGTAATCTATTGTTTGAAGAAGCGAAACTATCAATGAGCTACGTTGCCTGCAACGAGTTTACGGTTTTTTTTGCTGTGCGAGGAAAGAGTACAAATTTTCTCCGTTTGGGGATTTGCAGAAGCGGAAAAATCGGATTAGATTGCGGGCTCGATGGGAGAGGAAAGAGAAGGTTTTTTGGATGAAAAATATGGGCTTTATGCTGAGTTCTATCGGGCAAAAATTTTTGCTGGCAACATCGGGTACGATTATGTTTTTGCTCTTTTTGGTGCCGCACATGGGCGGGAACGTGTTGTTTCTTTTCGGCCCGGATATATTTAACTCGTATGCTCACCACCTTCACCAATTGGTGCCAATTGTAATCGGGATTGAGTTGTTAATGCTGGTTTCGATTACGGTGCATATGATTATGGCAGCGCGCACGACGCTAGCAAATCGTAAAGCAGCGTCATCGCGTCATTCACAAAAAGGATCGAGAGAGCGGTCGCTGGCGGCTAGGTTAATGCCGTGGTCGGGGGTAATGATCTTTGCCTTTATCGTCATCCATCTGGCGAATTTTAAATTTTATGAAAAGTCTAAGACGATGCTGGACGGACACGAGGTATATGACGTGTACAGCATGGTGTTGAGCCGGTTTCAGGGGGATCTCTGGTATGTGGGCGTGTATCTCTTTTTTATGGTGGCAGTGGGGCTTCATCTGAGCCATGCGCTTCAAAGCGCACTGCAGACCTATGGAGTGTTTGTGCCGCGGACCGGAAGTAAAATTAAGGCAGCGAGCAAGTGGATTGCGATTGGAATGGCATCCACTTTTTCGATTATTCCAATCGTCGCGTATTTGAATTAACCCGAGGATAGTAATGGTACAATTAAACGCACAGATCCCTGATGGTCCGATGGCTGAAAAATGGACGCGCCATAAATTCGGCGTGAAGCTGGTCAACCCGGCAAATAAGCGGAAATATAAAGTACTGGTAGTAGGCACGGGCCTAGCAGGTGCCTCTTCGGCCGCAACGTTGGCGGAGCTTGGCTACCAAGTGGAGAGTTTTACTTATTCAGACACCCCCCGCCGGGCCCACTCCATTGCGGCGCAAGGCGGCATCAATGCGGCGAAGAACTATCCGAATGACGGGGATTCAGTGCATCGACTTTTCTACGATACCGTTAAAGGCGGCGATTACCGTTCTCGGGAGGCGAATGTGCACCGGTTGGCGGAGGTGAGTAATCAGATCATTGACCACTGCGTGGCGCAGGGTATTCCTTTCGCGCGGGAGTATGGAGGAAATCTGTCAAACCGTTCCTTTGGAGGTGCGCAGGTTTCGCGGACATTTTATGCGCGTGGGCAGACAGGACAGCAGTTGCTACTGGGAGCCTATGGTGCATTACAAAAGGAAATTTCTAAGGGCTCGGTCAACATGCACACACGATGTGAGCTGATTGATGTGGTGGTGATTGATGGGCGCGCGCGTGGCATTATTACGCGGAATTTAGTCACGGGTGAGATTGAGCGACACGTTGGGGATGCGGTTGTGTTGGCAACAGGAGGATACGGCAATGTGTTCTATCTTTCCACCAATGCTATGAATTGTAACGCCAGCGCAGCGTGGCGGGCTTGCAAAAAGGGAGCGCTTTTTGCCAACCCATGTTTTACGCAGATTCATCCGACGTGTATTCCGGTGCATGGCGATTATCAGTCGAAATTGACGTTGATGTCGGAGAGCTTGCGCAACGACGGTCGGATCTGGGTGCCGAAGCAGAAGGGTGACAAACGGCCACCTTCACAGATTCCTGAAGATGAACGGGACTACTATCTGGAACGCAAGTATCCGAGTTTTGGTAATTTGGTCCCGCGTGACCTTGCGTCGCGGAACGCGAAAGAAGTGTGCGATGCGGGCTATGGTGTTGGGTCGACGGGTGATGCCGTCTATCTTGATTTCTCAGAGGCGATTGACCGGCTAGGTCGGGATGCAATCGAGGCGCGGTATGGCAACCTCTTTGAGATGTATAATCGCATTACAGATGATGATCCGTATGAGACACCGATGATGATCTATCCTGCGGTGCACTACACGATGGGCGGTTTGTGGGTAGACTATAACTTGATGACAACGATTCCAGGGCTCTATGCGATTGGTGAGGCAAACTTCTCTGATCATGGAGCGAACCGGTTGGGCGCTTCGGCGTTGATGCAGGGACTGGCGGATGGCTACTTTGTTTTGCCGAATACGATTAATAACTATTTGGCGGAACTCCAGCGGGATGAAGTCGACACGTCGCATGCAGCGTTTGTTGAAGCGGATCAAGAAGCATCTTCCAAGCTTGAAAGATTGTTGGCCGTTAAGGGCACGAGAACCGTCGATGATTTTCATCGGGAGTTAGGGCTTTTGATGTGGAATGAGTGTGGGATGGCGCGTAGCGAAGAGGGTCTTAAGAAAGCGCTGGAAGAGTTGCCTAAGATTCGTGAGGCATTCTGGAGCGATGTAAATGTACCGGGATCGGGCGATGATTTGAATCAGGCGCTGGAGAAAGCAAATCGGGTAGCGGATTTTCTGGAGTTTGCAGAGGTGATGCTGCAGGACGCGCTGAATCGATCCGAATCGTGCGGGGGTCACTTCCGCGTTGAGAGCCAGACGGAGGAGGGCGAGGCGTTGCGAGATGACGATGCGTTTGCCTATGTTGCGGCATGGGAATTTAAGGGGGTGGGAGAGGAGCCGGTTCTGCACAAGGAGCCGCTCGCATTTGAAGAGGTACCACTAAGTCAGAGGTCGTATAAATAATGGCAGATAAAAAAATAAGTCTAACGTTGAATGTCTGGCGTCAGCCAGCAAATCAGGCAGCAGGATCTTTCGAGACCTATGAGGCAAAAGATATTGATACCAATGCTTCGTTTTTGGAGATGCTGGATGTGGTGAACGAGAATTTGACGCGGGAAGGCAAAGAGCCGATTGCGTTTGAGCATGATTGCCGAGAAGGCATTTGTGGTTCGTGCGGCGCACTGGTGGCGGGTAAGACGCATGGCTCGCATGACCGCACGACGCTTTGTCAGTTGCACATGCGTAGTTTTGAAGATGGGGATGAGCTGACGATTGAGCCGTTCCGTGCAGACGCATTTCCAGTGATTAAGGATTTGATTGTAGACCGTAGTGCGTTGGATGAGATTGTGGCTTCGGGTGGGTATGTGTCGGTAAAAACGGGAAGTGCGCCTGAAGCGTCGACGATTCCGATTGAGAAGACATTTGCAGATTCCGCCATGGATGCAGCAGCCTGTATTGGGTGTGGTGCGTGTGTGGCAGCGTGTCCGAACGGTGCGGCGATGTTGTTTACGTCCGCTAAGGTATCACAGTTTGCATTGCTGCCTCAGGGGGCACCGGAGCGTAAAACGCGCGTGGCGGAGATGGTCGAGACGATGGACCGTCTCGGTTTTGGCAACTGCTCGAATGAATATGAGTGTGCTGTGGCTTGCCCTAAGGGAATTGATGTGAAACATATAGCTCGACTCAACCGTGAGTTTATCGCATCTCGAACACGAAAGAAAAAATGAAGATACACGAATATCAGGCAAAAGAGCTGTTGAAACGTTACGCCATCCCGATTCAGGATGGCGTTACTATTGGGGAAAAAGCGGAAGCGGAAGCGGCGCTGGATAAGGTGCAGGCGGAACTGGGCGCGGAGCAGTTTGTGGTGAAGGCGCAGATACATGCAGGGGGTCGGGGTATGGGCGGTGGTGTTAAGTTTTGTCCAGATCGTGCGGCTGCGCTTGAGAAGGTTGGCGAGATTCTGGGTATGACGTTGGTGACGCACCAAACGGGGCCGGAAGGGCGGTTGGTGAAGAAGGTAATGATCACGGAGGCGCTCGACATTGCAACGGAGTTCTATGTGGCGATTACGCTGGATCGTTCGTCAGGTAGAGATGTCTTTATGGTCTCTTCCGAAGGGGGCATGGAGATTGAAGAGGTAGCCAAGACATCACCGGAAAAAATTGTGCGTGAAGCCGTTACCCCGGGTCTCGGATTGCTGGGTTTTCAAGGACGGCGGTTAGCGAAAGCGTTAGGGCTGGAGGGAAAACCGGCGCGGCAGGCGGCGGCGATGTTCCAGAAACTGTACGCGATGTATCGCGAGTTAGATGCGTCGATTGTGGAGATTAATCCGCTGGTGGTAACGGAGCAGGGCAGTTTGGTGGCACTGGATGCGAAGATGAATTTTGATGGCAATGCGCTTTACCTTCATTCAGATGTGGTGGAGATGCGGGATCTGGACGAAGAGGATCCGGCGGAGGTGGAAGCGGATAAATTTAACCTGAACTACATTAAGCTAGATGGTGAAGTAGGTTGCATGGTCAATGGTGCGGGATTGGCGATGGCGACGATGGACATCATTAAGCAAGTAGGCGGATCGCCGGCTAACTTTTTGGATGTGGGCGGTGGTGCCAATGTGGAGACCGTGAAGAACGGGTTCCGGATTATTCTGGCGGATGAAAATGTGAAAGCTGTATTGATTAATATTTTCGGTGGGATTGTACGGTGCGACCGGATAGCGAATGGAATTATTGAAGCGGTTAAAGAGCTGGAGCTGAATGTGCCGGTGGTGGTACGGCTGGCGGGCACGAATGCGGAAGTGGCGAAGGAGTTATTGGCTAACTCGGGCGTGGCGATCATTTCGGCCGATCATTTTGAAGATGCAGCGGAAAAAGTAGTGGCTGCGGCGAGGGGTGCATAAGATGGCTATTTTGGTGAATAAAGATTCCCGGATTATCGTGCAGGGCATTACGGGCGCGGAGGGTAGTTTCCATGCGGAGCAGTGCCAGGCGTATGGCGGTAATGTAGTGGGCGGCGTCACGCCGGGTAAGGGCGGTCAGACAGCGCTTAATGGAACGGTGCCCGTATTTGATTCGTGTGCGGAGGCGCGCGAGGCGGTAGGGGCTAACGTGTCGCTGATATTTGTACCGCCGCCATTTGCAGCGGATGCTATTATGGAAGCGGCGGCAGCGGGGATTGAGTTGATCGTCTGTATTACCGAGGGTATTCCGGTAGCGCAGATGGTGGAAGTGAAAGCGTTTGTGGAGCAGACATCGTCTCGGTTCATCGGGCCTAACTGTCCGGGTGTATTGACACCGGGCGGTGCGAAGGTGGGTATTATGCCGGGCTTTATTGCTAAGGAAGGCCGTGTAGGCGTTATTTCAAAGTCGGGCACGTTAACATATGAGGCGGTCGATCAGTTGGTACAGCAAGGGCTGGGTCAGTCCACGTGTGTTGGTATTGGCGGCGATCCAATTATTGGTACGACGATGAAAGAGTTGCTGGAGATGTTTGAAGCGGACCCAGATACGGATGCCGTAGTTATGATCGGTGAGATCGGCGGTTCTATGGAGATGGAGGCGGCGGCGTATGCGCAGGAGCATGTGAGTAAGCCGGTGATTGGATTTATTGCAGGGCAGACGGCACCACCAGGGCGTCGTATGGGGCACGCGGGTGCGATTGTTTCGGGGGCAGATGAGTCGGCTGCCGCCAAAAAAGAGATGATGGCTAAATGCGGTATTGTTGTGGTTGAATCCCCGGCAGATATTGGTAGAACAGTAAAACAGGCTTTAAGTTAGAGAAGTGGAGAAATAGATGAGTGATAAGAAAGCGACATTACAATTTGATGGAAAAACAATAGAGTTGGATTCCATCACGGGTACCGAGAATGAAACGGGATTGGATATAACAAAACTGCGGGCGGAAACGGGCTTAATTACCCTAGACCCTGCGTATGGTAATACGGGATCTTGTACGTCCGACATTACTTTTATTGATGGGGGTAAAGGGATTCTCCGTTATCGCGGATATGCAATTGAGGAGCTGTGTGATAAGTCTAATTTCCTCGAAACAGCTTTTTTGGTGCTGTATGGACACCTTCCTTCAGCAACTGAACTACATGATTTTGTGAGGGGTGTGAATGCGGGCGCCGGTATGCCGGCAGCTATGGAAGGTCATTTGAAAGCGTTCCCGAAAAATGCGCCTCCGATGGCGGCGCTTTCGGCGCTGATCAGTGCTCTAGCAGCACATAACACCGACGATTTGGGTGTAGCAGTAGAGGGCGAGGAGTTCACCAAGCCGCTTTATACGATCATGGCGCAGGTGCTGGAGTTGGCAGCAGGTCAATATCGTGCTAATTTAGGCAAGGCACCGAATGCGTACAATCCAGAGTTGAGCTATGCGGGCAACTTCTTGCACCTGATGTTTTCAGAGCCGGGGCAGCCTTACGAAATTCTGCCGGAAGTTGAGCGCGCACTGGATCTTTTCTTGATTCTACACGCCGACCATGAACAGAACTGTTCAACATCTACTGTTCGTATTGTGGGCAGCTCACGTTCTAACCTGTTTAGCTCGGTATCAGCTGGTGTCGGCGCTCTGTGGGGTCCGCTACATGGTGGTGCAAACTGCGAAGTGATCAAGATGCTCAATAGCATCCACAACGATGGTATTGCTCCGAGTGATTTTGTGGCGCAGGCGAAAGACAAGAGTTCTGGCGTGAAGCTGATGGGCTTTGGTCATCGGGTCTATAAAAACTTTGATCCGCGCGCGAAGGTGCTGAAGGTTCAAGTGGATAATGTGTTGGAAGCATTGAGCATCGATGATCCGCTGATGGGCATTGCGAAAGAGCTGGAAGAGATGGCGCGGAGTGACAGTTATTTTGTTGATCGTAATCTCTACCCGAATGTTGATTTCTACAGTGGCATCTTGCTGAAGGCGCTGAATATTCCGATTGATATGTTCACGGTGCTGTTCGCGATTGGTCGTATCCCCGGCTGGGTTGCTAACTACCGCGAGTTGCATGTTCAGGGGCAGCGGATTGGTCGTCCGCGGCAGATCTACACCGGTTCTGCTCTGCGTGATTACGTGGATGTGGAAGCGCGGTAAAAGAGTTGCTTCAAGAGAGCAGGAGAAACGCCGTCGAATTGAGACGGCGTTTTTTTATGTCTCGTCCACACTGCGGTCGAAGAGACTTTTGGATGTTTGATTGCCAATAAGGTAGAGGGCGAGCAGTGCAAGGATGATGCCGATCAACTGTTCTCCGCTTCCTCGCTGAATCGTCAGCGTGGAGACCATGCCGAACAAGAAGTAGTAGATCACAGCAATGCGGTAGCCCAGCAGGGAAAAGCGGTTCAGCAAGATGGCGATGGAAAGATTAATGATAACGAACATGATTAGCGCTAGGGGTGGCAGATAGCCCTGCATGTAGATCGGAATGCCGATGGCAATTAGAAGGTGAATTAGGGCTACGATTCGGATCGAATGAAAATGAAAGCGAATACGCCGTTCACGCGGTGTGCGTTCTCGAAATGGTTTATTCAAATCGATTTTGCTGACCGGACATCGGCGTGTCACCGTGTTGCTTTCTGAATGATCCGAATCAGCTTGCATTAGGCAAGGGCAGCTAGTGCTGCGTCATAGTTCGGTTCCTGTGCGATCTCTGGCACCTGCTCGGTGTAGACCACTTCGCCGGCGGCGTTGATGACGACAACAGCGCGTGAAAGGAGGCCTTCCAGCGGCCCGTCGGTAATGGTGACACCATAGTCAGCGCCAAAGCTGGAGCGAAATACAGAGACGGGAACAACATTTTCGAGGCCTTCGGCTCCACAAAAACGGCTGAGCGCAAACGGAAGGTCGGCAGAGATGCAGAGGACTTTGGTGTTTTCCAGTGCGCTTGCTTCCTGATTGAAACGTTGCGTAGAAGTTGCGCAGATGCCGGTATCGATACTGGGAAATATGTTGAGAAGCACGTTGGAGCCACCAAGGCTTTCAAGGGATAGTATGCTTAGATCGGTCTGTACACCTTCAAAAGCAGGGGCAGCAGATCCGGTTTCGGGTAGGGTTCCAGCGGTGTTAATCGGGTTTCCTTTAAGGGTAATTGTAGCCATTAGTATCTCCTTGTTAAAAGGCTAAACTCTAGAAGCGATCTGGGTGGGGTACAAGGCAAATCCTAGTTGATTGATGGATAGAGATTGACGCACTAAGGACTTCTGGTAGGTTGTGCGTCTTTTACGAATGAAGATATTATTTCCATCTTTGATTTTACTACTGGGACTGTTGAGTATCACCGGTTGTAGTACGATTATTTTTTGGGATGTTGAGCTGGATGATACCCGTCCAGTAGCCTCCTTGCCTGAAGAGAAAGCGGAGGAGATCGTTGAAGAAGTTGCGCAACATCTTCCGGTGCCCGAGGTGGCGGTTGTTGAGGAGCCTGTTGAGGAGTTGAAGCCCGTACGGTTCGACCAACCGATTCAAATTCAGGCGCCGGATACGTCGCGTACGCCGTAGACGATCCGGGGATTCGTTCTTGATGCACCCGCTTGGGGGTCGTATGTTCTCCTCCGAGGTGCATGATGAGCGAGCGAACAGCAACCATTGAACGAAATACATCCGAAACTCAGATTCAGCTGAAATTGGCGGTGGATGGACAGGGTGTCTACGAGATTGATACGCCGATTCCATTCTTCAATCATATGTTGGATCTATTTGCCAAACATGCGCTACTGGATCTGAACATCAAGGCGACGGGGGATGTGGAGGTTGATTATCACCATTTGATCGAAGATGTGGGTATTGTGCTGGGCAGTGCATTTAAGGAAGCGCTGGGTGATCGGAAAGGTATCAACCGCTACGGCTTCTGGGTGTTGCCGATGGATGAGGCGCAAGCGCAGGCGGAGGTCTGTCTTGATTTGAGCGGCCGTCCGTTCTTTGTCTACACCTTTGAGCATGCGCAGTCCTATATTCGGGATTTTGATGTGATGATTATCAAACACTTCTGGCGCTCGTTTGCGGATGCGGCTCAGATGAACCTACACATTGAGCTAAAGTTTGGAGAGGATCTACACCACTGCGTGGAGGCAGTCTTTAAGGCGGTGGCGCGGGCGATGCGAATGGCTTGTGCTAATGATCCGCGGGCACTCGACCAAGTGCCTTCGAGCAAAGGCCGCTTGGGCGCGTAGGCTAGAGGACTGAGTATGGTGACCGGAGTGGGCGGGGTGGATCTTTTCTGGATCGGATTGAGCCTTTTTTTATTAGCGATGAGTAAGGGGGGCTTCCCCGTGGGAAACATTGCCTTGCCGTTGCTGATTTTGGCGTGGCCGCAGCAGGGTGCTGCCGCACGCTCAGCGGTGGGTTTTATGCTTCCGATGCTCTGTCTGATGGACCTGGTAGCAATGGGATTTTATTGGCGTCGGGTTGATTGGAGGCAGTTGCGGATGTTGGTGCCGGCAATGGTCGTAGGCGTAGCGGTGGGAGCGGTGTTGTTTGTCTCATCGGAAACAGCGCTGTTGGCGGTATCGGATCGAATGTTAAAACTGTTGATTGGACTGCTAGGTATTTTGTTTGTCCTCTATTTTGCAACAAAGCGTTGGATTTTACATAAGCTTGAAGCCACAAAGCCGAGCTGGTTGGGCGGTTCAGCTTTCGGGTTTGCAGCTGGCGTAACATCGACGATGGCACATGCCGCTGGACCGGTCATGCAGATGTATTTGTTGCCGCAGCAACTGGAGAAGAAGGTTTTTGCCGCGACCGGCTGTGCCTTTTTTTGGATGATGAATCTGATTAAGCTTCTGCCATTTGCTTGGTTGGGACGTTTGGAAGAGTCCAATCTGCGGCTGGGTCTGGTGTTATTGCCGGTATTGCCGCTGGGGGTAGCGGTCGGGTGGTGGCTGACGCATCGAACGGAGCAGACGCATTATGTGCGCTTTATCTATGCCGTTCTGCTATTCACCTCAATCACGCTGATTGTTAAAGCGGTTGGATAGCGTCAGGGTATCGACCATACTTTTGGATGTTCAAACGAATTTGGAGCGGTAGAGTGGATGCTAAGTTGAGGTGAGCATGATTGGTGTAATTGATTACGGCATGGGAAATTTGGGAAGCGTAGTAAATGCGCTTCGTTTTTTGGAGCAGGATGTACGGCTGATTGAACGGCGTGAAGAGGCCGATCGTTGTCAATCGCTGATTCTGCCGGGTGTTGGTGCCTTTGGCGATTGCATGGAACATCTCAAGGAACATGGTTTTGTAGAGTTGATTCGTGAGTGGGTTGGTGCGGGGCGTCCGCTAATGGGGATCTGCCTAGGTCTACAGGCACTTTTTGCTGGGTCGGAAGAGTCGCCCGGTGTTGAGGGGTTAGGCATTTTAGAGGGTACGGTGCGTCGTTTCCAGTTGGAGCCGCCGCTCAAGGTGCCGCAGATTGGCTGGAACCGAGTCGAGGCAGTGCAACCTGACTGCCCGATGTTTGCTCACATTGAATCGAGTGCGCATTTCTATCTGGTGCACTCGTTCTATGTTGATACGCCCGATACGAATATAGTAGCCGGCAGAACCCGTTATGGCATCGACTACTGTTCGTGCATCTGGCGTGATAATCTTTTCGCCACGCAGTTCCACCCCGAAAAATCACAGCAAGCTGGACTGCAGATGCTCAGAAATTTTGCCGATTGGTCCGCGCGGGTTTAATCCTGCGGGAGTGCGTGGGTGAGTGCGTGGATGGCTTGGATAAGCTGTTCTTCGGTGATGATTAGGGGGGGCATGAGGTAGAGAACGGTACCGAGAGGGCGGAAGAGGTAGCCGGCTTCACGGAGGGCCTGTTTGATTCGGGGCATCTGGTCGGCGTAGGTGGCGTGTAATTCGACGACGCCGATCATGCCAAGAAAACGGGTCTCTTTGACGGATGAAAATTGGCTGAGGGGTTCCATGAGTTGGCGCATAAGGGCAGCTTTTTGTTGGGTTTTGGCGACGGTGTTTTCGGCTTCGTAGATGCGGAGGGCAGCGAGGGCGGCGGCGCAGCCGATGGGGTGGCCGGCGTAGGTGTTGCCGTGGTAGAAGGTGCAGTCGCGGTCGCCGAGGTTGCTGAAGGTGTCGTAGAGGGAGTCTTTGACGATGGTGGCGCTGAGGGGCATGGTGCCGCCGGTGAGGGCTTTGCCAACGCAGACGAGGTCGGGGTCGATGCCGGCGTGGTTGTGGGCGAAGCGTTTGCCGGTTCGGCCGAAGCCCATGGCAATTTCGTCGATGATGAGCAGGATGTCGTTCTCTTGGCAGCAGTCGGCGAGTTGTTGGAGGTATCCGGGGGCGTAGATTTTCATGCCGGCTGAGCCGAGGCAGAGGGGTTCGAGGATGACGGCGGCGAGTTGATGGGCGTGTTGGGTAATGATGACGCGGCTGGGTTCAAAGCCGTTCGGATCGTTGGGTGTGGGGTTGGGGAAGGGGAGCTTGGCGGTGTGGGTGATGATGTCGCTGTAGGGTTCGTGGAAGTTATCGACGAAGCCGACGCCGAGAGCGCCGAGGGAGTCGCCGTGGTAGCCTTGGTCCATGCCGATGAGGGCTTTTTTTTCGGGGCGACCGATGTTGTGCCAGTATTGGACGGCAATTTTGAGGGCGGCTTCGATGGCGCTGGCGCCGTCGGAGGCGAAGAGGACGTGGCGGTCGGGGGTGGGCATGAGGTGGGCGAGGGTTTGGGCGAGCTCAAGAACGTTGGGGTGGGTCATGCCGCCGGTGATGGAGTGTTGGAGAGTGGCGGCTTGCTGTTGGATCGCTTCTACGATTTGGGGGTGGTTGTGGCCGAGGGCGCAGGCCCACCAGCTGGAGACGGCGTCGAGGTATCGGGTGCCTTGGTCGTCGAAGAGGTAGACGCCTTCGCCGCGGACGATGTGGGGGAGGTCGCCAGCTTGGATGGCGGAGAAGGGGGTGTAGGGGTGGAAGAGGTGGCTCATGGGATTAGGTTCTGGGTGAGGGTGATGAGGGTTTCTTGTAGGGGTTGGGGTAAGGTGGAGAAGTGAGGGGGCGTGGGAGTGTCGAGTTGGGGGGTGTAGGGGAGGGTGCCGAGGAAGGGGGTGTTGCCGAAGTGGGCGATGGTTTTGGCGTTGTCGGATTCGGTGAAATCGGAGGCGTCGGGGTTGGTGTGAACGAAGACGAAGCCGGTGATGGTGAGTTGGCGTTGCCGGAGGGCGTTGATGGTGAGGAGGGTGTGGTTGATGGTGCCGAGTCCGGGGCGGGCAGCAATGAGAATGGGGAGCTGTAGGGCGTGCATGAGGTCGAGCATGGTGTGCTGGCGATTGAGGGGGACGAGGACGCCTCCGGCGCCTTCGATGAGGAGGGTTTCAGCGTGGGGGCGGAGGGTTTGGTAGGCGTGGGTGAGTGGGTCTAGGGTGAGGGGGCGTTGTTCGATTTCGGCGGCGAGGTGGGGGGAGCAGGCGGGTTGATAGCGGGCGGGTGCCATAAGGTTTTGGAGGTCGGTGTCGGCGGAGATACCACTGAGGTGGAGGGCGTAGTCGAGGTCGGGGATGTTTTTTTCGCAGCCGGTTTGGGCGGGTTTCATGGGTAGGACGGAGTGCCCGCGGTGATGAAGGGCGGCGAGGAGGCAGGCGGTGAGGGCTGTTTTTCCGGCGTCGGTGTCAGTGCCGGTGATGAACCATCCGTTCATGGGTTGGGGCTTTCTTGTTTCTGGAGATGGAAGCAGGCGGTTTCGTAGGTGGCGTAGACGCCGCCGGCGGTGGCGTGCTGGGTTTCATAGGTGTGGATGAGGGCGTTGAGTTCGGTGCGGTTGAGGGGGAGATCGGCTTGGGGGAGGGCCGTTACGCCTTGTTCGTGGATGGCTTGGAGGAAGGCGCGGCCGGTGGGGTAGATGTGGCGGCGTTCGTGGGTTTTTACTTCGAGGAGGTTAAAGCCGGTAGCGTTGATCTGTTCGGTGATGCTGCTTTCGGTGGGAAGGGAGAGGCCGGGGCCTTTTGCGGGGGCGATGCGGCGGCGGATTTCGCGGAGTTCCCAGAGGGTGCCGCGTAGCATGAGTCCGAGGAGGAACGTGCCACCGGGCTGGAGGTGGGTGTGGAGGTTCTGGAGGGTGGCGGTGAGGTCGGGAGACCAGTGGAGGGCGGCGCTGGAGGCGATGAGGTCGTAGGGGTGTGTGGGTTGGTAGGTTTGGGCGTCGGCAAGGTGCCATTGAATGCGCTTATTTTCACTGAATTGTTGGCGGCTTTGCTCGACCATTTCTTCGGCGATGTCGATCGCGTCAATGGGGGCGGCGGGGTAGTGGTCGGTAAGTTTGGCGGTGAGTAGGCCGGTGCCGGCACCGACATCCAGAATGCGAACGAGGGATTTTTGCGGAGCCCATTGCAGGAGTTCTTCGACGAGCTCGAGCTGGGGCGCGGCGTGCCGGTTGTAGGTGGCGGCTGCATTTGAAAATCGTTTATGTGTCATTCATACCTCTTTTACATACGATAATGAAAGTTTGTGCATATTGCAAATGCTACCGTTGCGATGTGAAGGTGGATGCGGTAGAATAAGGGCATGGTTAATACGATTGCGCAGATTTTAAATGTGAGTAATTCGGTGGCGGAGCATCTGCTGTATACACTGGGGGCGCTGGCGGTGTTTGTAGTATTGCGGATGCTGACGGCAATGATTATTCGGCGGAATATGCAGGATGAGAAGCGGTCGTATAATTTGCGGAAGACGTTTACGTATGTCTATTCGGGGTTGTTTTTGTTTTCGTTGGGTACGATTTGGCTGAATGGAATGGAGTCGATTGGGACGTTTTTGGGTCTGACGAGTGCGGGGTTGGCGATTGCGCTGCACGATACGATTGCGAATCTAGCCGGGTTCTTTTTTATTGAGTCACGTAAGCCGTTTCGGGTGGGGGAGCGGATTGAGATTAATGGGGTGCAGGGGGATGTGATTGATATTCGGTTGTTTCAGTTCAGTATTGTGGAGGTGGGCAATTGGGTGGATGCGGATCAGAGCACGGGGCGGATTATTCATGTGCCAAATAGCCATGTGTTGAAGTATTCAACAGCGAATTCGCATGTGGGGTTTGAGTATATTTGGAATGAGATCCCAGTGTTGATTACATTTGAGAGCGATTGGCAGCGGGCGAAGGAGCTTATGCTGAAGATTGCGCACGAGCAGGCGGAGTCGCTTTCGATGGATGCGCAGAATCAGATTCGGCGGGCGGCGAGAAAGTATTTGATTGTGGCGGGTAAATTGACGCCGATTGTCTATACGAGCGTTAAGGATTCAGGGGTGATGCTGACGATTCGGTATTTGGTGAATCCGCGAATGCGGAGGGGGACGGAGCAGAAGATCTGGGAGGAGATTCTGCGGGCATTTGGTGCGGAAGAGCGGATTGAGTTGGCGTATCCGACGGTGCGGTATTTTACGCCAGGAAATGTTCCGCCGCCTGCATGACGCGCTCAAAGGCGTGGGCGGGTAGCGCGTGACCAAGCCCTTCAAAAGGGATTAGTTGGCTTTCGGGTAGATTTTCGTGTAGCCATTGAGCGGCTTGGATGGGGATGATCTGGTCGTTGGTTCCGTGGAGAATGAGGACGGGTAGGGGGAACGTTGGAATCAATGGGCGTAGGTCGGTCTGCTGCAGGTATTCTAGCCCGGCACGGAGGGCGGGTAGGTTCGGGGGTGGCGTATCTTTTTTTTGTCGACTGGGCTTTTGGGGGGCATGAACGTTTTGGTGGAAGCTGTCGAGTAGGGTTTGGGGGTCTTTGTCGAGCTGATTGAGCATACGTTGGAGGATGCGGTCGGGGGTGCCGTGGGGGTAGTCGGGACGGCGGCAGAAGCAGGCGGTGGCGGAGAGAAGCATTATTTTTTGGCACGTGGTGGGGCGGCGTTGTAGAGCGAGGAGGCCGCCCATGGAGCCGGTGAGAATGGCGTCGGCATCGGGGAGGGTAGCATGATTGAGCGCGTCTGCTCCGGTGATGAGCTTTGTGTCGAAAAGGGGCGCGAGGCGGTCGGCCATGGGTTGGAGGGCGTTGGTGCTGTGGGCCCAGCCGGAGATGAGGAGGAGGCGTGGTTTCATGGGGCGCAGGCGTTGATGATGGCGGTGGCGGCGCGGTCGAGGTCTTCTTCCGTATGGGCGAGGGTGAGGCTGATGCGTAGGCGGGCGGTGCCTTCGGGGACGGTGGGGGGGCGGATGGCGCCAACGAGGATGTCTTGCTCTTTGAGGGTGTTGGCAATGGAGAGGGCGCGTTGGTTATCGCCGATGATGATGGGGATAATTTGGCTTTGGGAGTGGAGGGTGTTGAGTCCGGCTTGTTGGAGGCGTGTGCGAAAGCGTTGGGCGTGGTGAAGGAGTTGGGTGCCGAGGTCGGGGGTTTGCTGGAGGAGGTCGAGGGCGGCGAGGGCGGCGGCGCGTTGGGCGGGGGGGGGGGCGGGGGGGG
>CAXGYR010000021.1:0-19391 GCA_964014015.1 uncultured Kiritimatiellaceae bacterium | reverse complement strand
GAATCATGGCGAAATCACTGGGCAAAACGAATCAAACAACTCATTGATGATTATCAGCCCGACCATCTCTATTTTGATTGCGCGGTCCCCTTCCGCGGAAGTGACCAAGGTAAAACAGGCATGGACGTTATCGCCCATTTCTACAACCAACGACCCGAAGGGGTCATGTGCATCAAAGAACGTCCTTGGCAGGGCTTGTATGCCGATGGCATCGCCACCCTCGATTATGAGCGAGGCAAAGCCGACTCCATACTCGCCAACCCTTGGCAAACCGATGACTCTATTGGCTCATGGGGATACAACCCAGCTCGCCCCTACATGAAGCCGGGACTGGTCATTGACAAAATCATCGATATTGTCTCCAAAAACGGAAACATGTTGCTGAATATTCCCATTAAAGCCGACGGCACACTAGACAAAGAAGCCACCGCACTCCTCAAAGAGATAGGGCGCTGGTTCCGCGTAAACGGGGAAGCCATCTACGGCACTCGCCCATGGTACATGTTCGGCGAAGGAAAGCATCGTATCGGCGCCCACGACCTTGAATCAGAATTGACCGTAAAAGACTTTCGCTACACCACCAAAAACGGCGACCTCTATGCTTTTGTCATGGAGTGGCCAAAAAAACACCAAAACCCCGTTGTTTTACCTAATCTAACCGAAATGAACCAGCGGATCAGCGCCATAACTGCAGTAGAACTCGTAGGCCATAATGAACCTATCCAGTGGGAAAATCACGGCGACGGACTCCATGTCACTTTCCCAAAAAACAAACCCTGTGATCATGCCTACGCCTTGAAGATACGTTTTGCAGAGCCTATCCGCAGTGCCCATTAAGCCATAATGCATCCGCCAACAGCCGAAAGAATGTTATGAAAAAAATTCTACTAATCTCACTCATTCATCTCTGCCTTTCTTCACAAGGCAACCAACCACCCCCCAACTTTCTATTCATTTTTGCAGATGATATGGCATTCGAAACCATCGCCGCATACAGCCAAACCGATATCGACACGCCTCACCTCAACCGTCTCGTTCAACGAGGAACCCACTTTAGCCATGCTTACAACATGGGCGCATGGAATGGTGCTGTTTGTATTGCCAGTCGAACCATGCTGCTATCCGGCAAGACCGTCTGGAACGCCCATAAACTCGATAGCAAAAAAAAGATGGGGGCCTTAGCAAAGAACGGCCAGACATGGCCACAGTGGCTCAAACAAGCCGGGTATCGGACCTACATGAGCGGAAAATGGCACATCAAAAACAATCCGCATAATCTGTTCGACCGCGTCCTTGACGTTCGGCCAGGCATGCCCGCCGACGTCCTCGCCGGCTACAACCGGCCCGTTTCACCCGATCACTATGCCACCGGCTGGAAACCTTGGGACCCCACTCATGGCGGATTCTGGGAAGGCGGAACACACTGGAGCGAAATACTCGCCGAACACAGCATCACGTTTCTCAAAGAGGCTGCCTCACGAGCAGAACCCTTTTTTATGTATCTCGCCTTCAATGCTCCCCATGATCCCCGTCAGGCACCAAAATCATACATTGACCGCTATCCCCTCAGTCGCATTCCCTTGCCCGCTACCTACCGCCCCACCTATCCCTATGAAAAAGAGATGGGTTGCGGACCCTCCGTCCGCGATGAACGTCTTGCTCCCTTTCCTCGAACCGAGTATGCCGTTAAAGTCAACCGCCAAGAATATTATGCCCTCATCACTCACATGGATGAGCAAATTGGTAGAATCTTAACTGCGCTAGACAAAACAGGTAAAGCCGACTCCACCTATATCATTTTCACAGCCGATCACGGTTTAGCGGTTGGTCATCACGGACTGCTTGGAAAACAGAATCTCTACGAGCATAGCACAAAAGTTCCCTTCATTATCTGTGGTCCAAACATCCAGCCAAATCAAAGCATTTCAACTCCGATTTACCTTCAAGACATCTTGCCCACCACGCTCGAACTAGCTGGGGTTGAAAATGATGGTCAGATTGAATTTAAAAGCCTACTCCCGCTCTTACGCGAAGAAACAACGGATCATTACCCCGCCATTTACGGCGGATTCAAAGGCGTTCAACGCTCTATCACGATGGATAACTGGAAATTAATACACTACACACAGGCCGATATTTATCGCCTTTACCATCTCGCAGACGACCCGCTCGAACAACAAGATCTTATTTCACAATCTACCCAAGCAGCTCGCATAGCGGAGATGAAACACGCTCTAATAAAACTAAGTGCCGAACTGAACGATCCCTTGGATTATGCCAACCCCCAGTCGAGCTGGGAACAGGCAACCGTAAAATAGATATATTTAGTTTTCCCAAAAACGGCACTCCGAAGCGCCATCGCGAAGCTCTCGAATACCTTGGCTCATATCTGCCTTTTTATAGAGATACGACCCCGCCACAATTAGATTCGCACCGTGTCCCACCGCGCCCTTTACCGTCTCTGCGTTAATACCCCCATCCACCGAGAGATCTAGTTCCGCGTAGCGCTGGCGAAGGGCCGCAAGCTTTGGCTCTGCACTCGTCAAGTACGCCTGCCCGCCAAACCCCGGCTCCACACTCATCACCAGCACCTCATCTACCAGCCCTGCATCCACCCATGCATACACATCCTCCACCGCCGTTTTTGGATTAATCGTAATCCCCGCCCGTTTACCCAATAAGCGAATCTCCCGCAACGCTTGCTCCGCATCGCACTCCGACTCCACATGCACCAAAATCGTATCCGAACCCGCCGCCGCAAACACCTCCAGATAAGGCATCGGATTCACCACCATCAAATGCACATTCAACGGAATCGAAACCGCTCCCGCCGCCACCCGTACCGCCTCCGGTCCAAAGCTAATATTCGGCACAAACACACCGTCCATCACATCGACGTGCAACTGATCTGCCCCTGCCTCGGCCGCACGCACGCAACCCGCCCGCAACGCCCCAAAATCCGCTGCCAAAATGGACGGCATAATTTGTATGTCCTGCATAAGCTTCTCCACAAATTTGCAACCTAACCTCTTCGCCCTTTCCGGTCAAGCCGTCGCCCGCACGTTAGCTTTTTCCGCACGCAACGAATACGTTACATGAACAACAAACAGACATTACCCACCAAAACCTGCTCCGTCTGCGAGCGCCCCTTTACATGGCGCAAAAAATGGGCTGCCTGCTGGGATGAGGTACGCTACTGCTCCGAACGCTGCCGCCGCCAGAAAAAATCAGGAACCTCCCATGACTAGCGCCCCCATCTGCGTCTGGTTCAAACGCGACCTACGCATCGAAGACCACGCCCCCCTCGCACGAGCCGCTCAAGAAGCCCCTCTACTGCCGCTCTTCATCATAGAACCCGAGATCATCCACGCCCCCGACTTCGACGCGCTCCACTGGCAGTTCATTCAAGAATCGCTCCACGAGCTCAACCAACAGCTCACCCGTCTCGGCCAACCCCTCATCCTCCGCACCGGCGAAGCCACTGCCGTTCTCGAAAGCCTCCACACCCAAACCCATTTTACACAACTTCGCTCCCATGAGGAGACCGGCAATGCCCTCACCTACGCCCGCGACAAACGCGTGGCCGCATGGGCCAAACATCGCCGCATCAACTGGCAAGAAACACCCCAGAACGGCGTTGTTCGCACCTTGAAAGACCGCGACGGTTGGGCCGCAAACTGGGAAAAACGCATCCGGCAACCGCTCACCCCCGCCCCCGTCAAGATAGACCCCTGCTCTCATCCAATTCACTCCGAGCCCATTCCCTCCATCGCCGACCTACAACTCACCCCTTTCCCACGCCAAACCCACCTCATTGGCGGCACCACGCACGGCCATCAATGGCTCGACTCCTTTCTCGATCAGCGCGGCATGCGCTACAGCCGCGAAATGAGCAGTCCCAACACCGCTTTTGATAGTTGCTCGCGCCTCTCTCCCTACATTTCCTACGGCTGTCTCTCTCTACGCACCATCACCCACGCCGCCCGTAACGAAGAGAAAAACCAGATCCAGAAAGGCTCCACCCGCTCTTTTCTCGGTCGCCTCCACTGGCACTGCCACTTCATGCAGAAACTCGAAGACGAACCCCGCATTGAACACCACTGTTTCCATCCCCTCTGCGACGACCTGCGCGCCGACGGCAACAACCTCGAGCACTATCGTGCCTGGAAAAATGGCGTAACCGGCTACCCCTTCCTCGACGCCTGTATGCGTGCGCTCAAAACTCGCGGCTGGATCAATTTCCGCATGCGCGCCATGCTCGTCTCCTTCGCCGCCTACCACCTCTGGCTCGACTGGCGCCTCTTCAAAGACTTTCTCGCCTGTCAGTTTATTGACTATGAGCCCGGCATCCATCTATCACAAATTCAGATGCAAAGCGGCGTCACCGGCATCAACACCCTCCGCATCTATAATCCCGTCAAACAAGGTGAAGATCACGATCCCGACGGAACCTTCATCCGTACCTGGGTTCCCGAACTCGCTCGCCTAGATCCGCCCGACATACACCGCCCATGGGAGATGCCCGAGCTCCTACGCCTCGAACGCGGCCTTCAACTTGGCCGGGACTACCCCCATCCCATCATCGACCTCAAAGAAGCCGTCGGTCACGCCCGTGCCCACTTCTCATCGCTACGTAAAGATCCCGACTTCCGCATCGCTTCTCAAATCGTTCTTAAGAAGCACGGTAGCCGTAAAAGCTCGCGAAAGAAAAAAACACCCGATAGAAAATAAGCAAAGTAACATACGCGTTTTGACTTGAAAAAATGGTGGAATTCAATATATTCATAATATGAAATTAAAAAGAATCACCTTATTAAGTGTTGCTCTCACAACGTACAATGCGAGTGCAGAAGGACTGGAATTACAGCTTCAGCCTAACGCTGTTAAAGTTGAGTTCTCTTCCAACTCCATACCCGACTCGCTGCAACAAGTGGAGTGGTCTACCAACCTCGTCGACTGGCAACCACTCGCGCGTAATTTTAATAACAACTGGCAGAACGTATTTCCTAATACCGAACAAATTGATGAAGACAGTGGCGTTTATTCGCATTCAAAAGATTTATCCAACGATCAGGTATTCTACCGCTTATCCACCGCAACCACCACCAGCCCAAATATTACGAACAGCGTGGCACGTTTTCTTCAGCAAGCCACGTTCGGACCGAGTTTAACAACCATCCAGCAATTCCCGGGCATTGATGACCCCTCGTTTGATACCGCACCCTACTCAAATCATGCCAACTGGATTCAATCCCAAATTGATCTGCCTATCACATCTCACCGCGCTTTTTTTAGAAAGAGAAGTAACCCCGCTTTTATCGACAACCCTGCCGCTACAGAAAACGGAACCAGCCTGTTTCAAGTGGCTTACGACAGTAGTTTGAACCACCCTGCCTTCAACTATTTTATCAACGCACAAGACCAACAACCCCTGGAGGGAGTAGCTAATAATTTAGGACAATTCTATTCGTTTACAACTTGGACCTCTGCCAATGGCAGCAACACTACCAAAGTAGAACAAAATCGATACAATGATTGGCTTGCAAAAGGCCCTCTTACTTGGAACCCGAACGATGCAATTAGAGGCGGTGGAACTCTAATCGGACAGAAAAAAACTATCTGGTACACGATCGCCATCACCGCAGAAGACCAACTGCGTCAACGTGTTGCATGGGCGTTGAGCCAAATATTTGTGCTTGGCGAGGAAGGTTTTAAACACCCTCAGGCAACCGAGAGATTTGTGAAATATTATGACATCTTCGTTCGCAATGCATTTGGCAACTACCGCGACATTTTAGGAGAAGTAACATATAGCCCACAAATGGGGTACTATTTAACCTACGAAAAAAACACAAAAGAGGGCGGTGATGGAGATAACTTCCCCGATGAAAATTATGCCCGTGAAGTGATGCAACTCTTTACCATTGGCCTGTGGGAGCTGAACGAAGACGGAACCTTTAAATCAGATGCTGATGGGAATCTAATTCCTACGTACGACAACGATGATATCACTCAATTTGCCAAAGTCTTCACCGGACTGGATAGACCCGATTCAAACAATGATAACAACTACCCTTATTATCCCAACTTTGAACAATACCAAAATCAAAACTATTTGGATATAATGAAGGTTACTGTTTGGCGGCATGATACGTCCGTAAAAACAAACCTATACGGCGATGCGTTTGAATTTCCTATCAATTATGGATACAATACTCCACAAGCTGAAGCAGTTGTTCGGGATGAGATTGATTACGTACTCGACCACCTCTTCAATCATACCAATACCCCCCCCTTTGTTGCACGGCAACTCATTCAACGGTTCACAGGTTCAAACCCTTCACCTACGTACATAAACGACATTTCGCAAGTGTTTAAATCGGGTCAGTTTACAACTGGCACTCACACGTTCGGCTCAGCTGGTGATAGAGGCAATCTTGAAGCGGTTGTTGCCGCTATCCTCCTCCACCCCGAAGCGCGCACCCACGCACTTAAACTGGATGCTACGTATGGAAAGTTACGAGAGCCCTTAATCAAACTAATCAGCATTGCTCGCGCATTTGACATAACGTCCCTTCAAACATACGGTCTCTTTCCATTTGATAACTTGTACGACAAGCTTGGACAAGAACCATACGAATACCCAAACGTATTTAACTTCTACCGCCCCGACTTTCAGCCCAATGGGGAAATTCTCGAAAAAAATCTTAATGCGCCTGAATTTCAACCCCTAACTGACGTCACGACAATCGGACTCGCTAATAGTCTGCGCTGGCTCATTTATGAAGGAATCAAACGCAACACGCCTGATACAGGAATCGGATCTAAGTGGTATGCCCAAGCCGAACTCAACCTAAACGATCAAATCGCATTGGCCACCGATAGCAACGCACTACTCGACCAGCTAAGCACCCTGATCACAGCAGGTCGCCTAACCGATGAGAACAGGTCCGTTATTAAAAATTACATCGATTCACTTCCCAGCAACAATAACAGCGCTAAAGAAAAACGGGTGCAGGATGCCATCTGGTTAATGATCCTGACTCCGGAATTTAACACCCTATATTAGGAGATTATTATGAAGATCGACCGCCGAAACTTCATGCAACAGAATTGTGCTGCTGTAGGCACCGCCTCCCTATACTCCACCCTCTTCTCCCTGCGAATGACAGCAGGAGCCACCACGCAATTAGACGGATACAAAGCGCTTGTTGTTCTCTTTCTCAATGGTGGCAATGACTCTCATAATATGCTGATTCCTTACACGAACAGTAGTAACGGCTATCAGGGCTATCAGCAGGCTCGCGGCGGAGTTGGCACCGATGACGACGGATTTAAAACAGGTTCATCGCAGCTTGCTATCGCACGTGCCGCACTAGCAAACACCCGACTGAATGCTGTCGATAACCAGCCCGTTAATAGATATGCCGTTCACCCTCGGCTTCCCTTTCTACAACAACAATTCAACGCCGGAAACTTAGCTTTTGTTGCCAATGTAGGAACTCTCGTCGAACCGACAACCATTAACGACTGGCAACAAGAATTGACCGATGTCCCGAAAGGCCTGTTCTCCCATCCCGACCATCAAATGCACTGGCAAACAGTAGTCCCGCAAGTACGCGGAGCCACACCAAAAGGCTGGGGAGGCAGAATAGCCGACATCTTAACCCAAGCAAACAGTAACGGACAAGTCGGGATGAATATCTCCATGGCCGGCAATAACACCCTGCAAACCGGATTCCAAACGATTCCCTATGTTTCAGCACCTGCCGGACCAATTCTGCTCAATCAATCCGATAACAACCTGTTGATGAATGCCGTAAATAGTGTGCTAGGAAACACCTATCCCAACATGTTTGAGAAAACCTATGCTCAAAAGAAAAAGAGCGCCATTGATACCTCCGAAATTTTTGGAACTGCTTTTGACTCACAATCTATTCTCACCCCTGGCGGCGTTCCGAACGGCACCCTCAAAAGCACAAATCAAACAGCCGAACAGCTCGCCGGTGTCATTAAAACGATCAAGTCGAAAGACGCATTAAATATGAACCGTCAAATATTCTTTGTAGAGCGAGGAGGCTGGGATCATCATAATGAACTACTGGATGCACAAGGCGGCATTCGCTACCCCAACTCAAATTATGCGGATGGCGCCAATGGCCTCTATTTTGAGATTAACGAAGCCTTAGAGTTTTTCTGGAATGAATTGGTTTTAGCCGGGCTCGAAAACGACGTTGTACTGTGCACCATATCAGACTTCGGTCGAACGCTAACATCGAATGGCCTTGGTTCAGATCACGCATGGGGAGGCAATGCATTTGTTATGAGCGGCGCCCGTGCGGAAAACGGCAGTGATGGTGGCCCGCTAAAAGGCGGTAAAATTTATGGCCAGTATCCCGTGTTAGATCCCAACAACAACCCACTCGACCTCGACAGCCACAAAGGCAAAGCCCGCGGCCGAATCCTACCTACACTCTCTGCTGATGAATATCTTTCCGAGCTCGTCTCTTGGTTTGGTGTCGATAAAACCCAACTCGCAACCATTTTCCCCAACTGCACTAATTTCTTCAATCCATTGGCGAATCCTTACCCCCTCGGAATGCTCGATTAATGAACAAAAAAACGCTCTTTATTCTTCTATTAGGTACGAACACCCTAATGAACACCGAAGCATCTCTAGCTCTTTCTGATTTCACAACCAGTGATGAAGGCTGGGGTATCGGAAAATGGTCGACCGAAACCAGCCCAAACGGGCTCAGCGAATCCAACCCTTATTTACGTCTCACGCCAAATGGGCAGAAACCAAACCGAGGCGTTGTATTATTCAACGACTCCTCGCCATGGATTGGCAACTACACGTCAAAAGGTGTCACCGCGATACGCTTTGATGTTCGAAACCAATCCAACTTTGGCGAATCCATCTACCTTCGCGCCGCCATTGGCAACACCAGAAACCCAATGGGAGGCACTTGGTTTGCCTCCTCGTTTTCTGAGGTTATCGCGCCCTCCGATGGTTGGCAACAAGTGGAAATCGCACTCACTGAAGGCTCTATGCTCAAATCAAATAGTGCAATGGATGGAGGGTCATCAGGCCCTGATACATTTGAACAAGTGTTTGAAGACGTCTACGCATTACGTATCATATCGCAACGTAGCCGATTCAGCTCTATTGCAGAGGACCATACCGGCGATGTTTACATTGATAACATTCGAATAATCCCGGAACCGCAAACAATTGGCATGCTCATCCTAAGTTCCCTGCTCATTTCATTACGCCGGAACGGTTGATACGTTCCGTTTCTAGTTACGAAAGCGGGGTAACGCCCTTCTTCAGGATAATATTGCCGTATTTTGCCGTCGTACCCGTAATCACACACGCAAATGCTTTTTCCGCCCGATCATAAAAAGCAAAGCGGTCGATCCGCACCGGTAGTGGCGCATCCGGAACCACCGCATGGACCGCCGCCATATAGTCAACCTCTACCTGGGGATCAAGCGAATCACCCTCCACCGCCGCCATCATCAGAAGCGGATCCGCATAGGAATCCAGCTCAAACAGCGGCAGAATGCCGCGCAACAGATCAGGAATCTCTAGCCCATCACCACGCAGCACATTCTTCGGACAGAAGGTCGCACCCGGAAAATGCGCATCTGCCAAAATGAGTTCATCACCGTGTCCCATCTCCGCCATGATTTTCAACAGTTCCGGCGACAGTATTGGATCAATCCCTTTGAGCATCTTATCCCTCCAACTCCTCATCAAAACAGACAGCCACTTTGCCGCACTTGCCACTTGCCATTAGTTCATATGCTTTCGGTGCATCCTCGAGCGCGAAGCGATGCGTAATCAGATCAGCCGGATGAACGCCCCAACGCGCCAACCGCTCAAGCAGCTCCTCCATTCGCCATAGATTGGTTACCCAAGAGCCATACATTGTTTTCTGGTCATGAATCATATCGCGGCTCGGCGCAAAATCCGCACTCATAGTCCCGCCCTCGCCAATCAATGCAATCTTACCCCATTTCCGCGTCGCCTGCACCGCCGTTAGCCGGGCCTGCTCGTGTGCCGAGCACTCCACCGCCCGCTCAACGCCATGACCTCCGGTCAACGCCCGCACATCCTCAACATTATTCGGACCTGCTTGCAACACCGTATCGAACAGCTTGATCGAATCATCGCCCATCCGTAGTGGTAACTTACGCGCAATCTCAACGCGTTCCGGTACCGCTTCGATGCCAATGATATTGTTGGCGCCAAGACACCGGCACAACATCGCTGCTGCCAAGCCCACCGGTCCTAGACCAGTAATCAAAACTGCATCATTCCCGCTAATGCCGATCTTCTCCAGTCCCTCATACACCGTTCCAAAACCACATGCAACCTGAGCACCATCCGCATAGGTCAACTCTTCCGGCAGATGAACCAAATCTTTCTCTTCCGCAACAATATACGGCGCCATACCACCATGACGTTGCCAGCCATATGCTCGACGGTACTTCTCACTAGTACAAGAGATTTGGTACCCGCGCCGACAATCATTACAAATTCCGCAACCAGAGATATGATACACCACTACCCGATCACCTTCTTTAAATTCACGCATTCCCGGTCCAACGGCAACCACTTGACCCGCCGGCTCATGACCCGCAACCATCTCATGCTGATATGCCTCAGGCCCTTTTCCCAAGTGCTCATTATAAATACAGCGAATATCCGAACCACAAATCGTCGAAGCCTTTGTGCGTAGCAACACCTCTCCATGCCCTAATTCCGGGATCTCATACTCCTTAAACTCCACCGTGCTATTACCCGGCAGAAACGCCCCAACCATTTTTTCAGGCTTCTCGCTCATTTTGTATCTCCTGCTTTAAAGTTATGTTGCAATCGTTCCATCTTCATCCCATAGAACGTCCCAGCCCGCAGCACCTTCCCATAAAAAAACCTGACCTTTAATTAATCGGCATCCTTTATCAATGGTCCCCAGCGCCTCCATTTCGGCATCCGTTAACGCCAGATAGTCCGGTAACGCACAACGTAAATTCGACTCAATCTTCGATGGTGTAACCGAAAAAGGAATCGGAACTACACCCCGTTGCACAGCCCACTTTAAGCAGACAACTGCCGGATGCACGCCCAGCCGCTCCGCCGCCTGCACTACAACCGGATCTTCAATATCCACCGTATCCGTATCGGTCTTATCCCGCTCCGGGCGCTTCGGCGAACCAATCGGCGAAAAACCAATCGGCTGAATCTCACGCTCCACCAAATAATTCACAAATACCTGCTGCTGAAAATGTGGATGCAACTCCATCTCATTCACAGCCGGTTTGATTCGGCAATCCTGCAGGAGTAAATTCATTTTAGGTATGGTCATATTCGATGTACCAATCGACCGCACCAACCCCTCCTCAACCAACTGCTCCATCTGACGCCATACCACCATATAATCCTCATGAATGTATGGTTTAGAGTCTGGGCTACGCGACTCAACCGTACAGCCCGGCGGATGAAAATTAGGAAACGGCCAATGCACCAAATAAAGATCCAGATAATCCAATCCCAAATCCGCCAGTGTCTGCTTGCACGATGCAATTACCTCGCCCTCGCCATGCATATCGTTCCACACTTTCGAAGTGATAAACAACTCCTCACGCGGCACGCCGCCCTCGAGAATTACCTGAAAAGCCGCACCGATCTCCTTTTCATTGCTATACACCGAAGCACAATCGAAAAACCGCTGTCCATACTCCGCAGCATATATCACAGCATCCGCCACCTGATCCGCACTATATAAATCTGACCCAAACGTACCAATACCGATCGTCGGCATCCGCTCACCGTTATTTAACACCTTTACCGGTATATCCACTGGGTTTACGCCCGACGCATTCCTGACAAACTCTTTTTTCATACTAATCTCCAATCTAATCATGTTATTTCGCCTGTAAAAAACAAGCGTCGAAAATCTATCCTTAGAATAGTAATCAATCTCTCAACAAATTACTATAACGTGATTAATTAATCTGGACGTTGATAGTTATGGCAAGGCATCATAAAACTTTTTAATCAAATTTGTATAAGGAGCAGTCATATGGATAATCAATCAATCAATCAAGCCGTAGTACCCAAACATTTCATCGGTTCTTTCATACTCGTTACTTCACTGTTTGCCCTCTGGGGGTTTGCCAATGATATCACCAACCCTCTCGTCGCCGCCTTCAAAGCCGTCTTTGACAACTTAAGCAACGCGCAAAGCAGCACCATCCAATTCGCTTTCTACGGAGGCTACGCCACCATGGCAATTCCCGCCGCCCTCTTCATTCAAAAATACTCCTATAAAGCCGGTATTCTGCTTGGCCTTTCCCTCTACGCCACCGGTGCCCTGCTCTTCATCCCCGCCGCCCTCACCATGCAATTCATCTGGTTCCCCCTCTCCCTCTACGTTCTCACCTTCGGTCTCGCCTTCCTCGAAACCACCGCCAACCCCTACATCCTCTCTATGGGTGACGAAGAGACCGCTACCCAGCGCCTCAATCTCGCCCAAGCCTTCAACCCCATCGGCTCCCTCCTCGGTATGTTCACCGCCAGCAAACTCATCCTCGCCAAACTCTCCACCTCTCAATTCCGCGAAGATCAAATCGCCGCCAACCCTGAATACAACACACTGCCCGCCGCCGAAGTTAACACCCGCATTACCGCTGCTTACGACGCTTTCAAAACCTCAGAACCCGCCACCCACGCCGCCAATCAAATAGCCGACGTCGCCATCATCCGCAACCCCTATGCCATTCTAGGCGGGGTTGTCCTCATCATGCTCGTCATATTCCTCCTCAAAAAAATGCCCGACACCGGAAACCGCGGAAGCCATACCAGTCCCCTCGAAAGTGCCAAACGGCTCTTCAAAAACAACTGCTGGTGGGAAGGCGTCATTGCCCAAACCTTTTATGTAGCCGCCCAAATAACCTGCTGGACCTTCGTCATCCAATACGCCATGGAAAACGTACCCGGTATGACACTCTCCAAAGCTCAGAACTATAACATCGCTGCCATGGGACTGTTTCTAGTCAGCCGCTTTATCTGTACTTTCTTGCTAAAATACCTATCCCCCGGGAAACTGCTCATGCAGCTCTCCACCCTCGCTGCCATCCTCATGCTCTTCACTATCTTCCTCCAGAACTATGCCGGGCTTCTCTGCCTCATCGGCATCTCCGGTTGCATGTCCCTCATGTTCCCCACCATCTATGGCATCGCACTAAAGGGAACCGGTGATGACGCTAAAATCGGCTCTGCCGGACTTGTCTTTGCCATCGTCGGCGGAGCCCTCATGCCCCTCGCAATGGGCTTCATCATGGACGGAGACGGGCTCGGAAGCCTCAATGCTGTCAGTCTCTCCTTCTTCATGCCCTTCATCTCCTTCGTCGTCATCGCCATCTTTGGCCTCCGCGCCTATACGGTCCTCGCACGCGACTAATAAAACAGCCTCACGGCGTCAGATCTGTATCACATGCAGATCTGCGCCGTAACCAGCTGTCTACCCGAAACGGCCTCCCCTAATCTGCGTGACATCTTCGCCCCCCTATGGCTTCATATCCCCATGAAAAGCGAGATCATCACGCCCGACGCCGAATTCGAACAAACGCTCCGTCCCGCCCGCTTCGCCGACTTCACCGGACAAGATAAAATCCGTGAACGCCTCGAACTCTTCGTTCAAGCCGCCAAAGAACGCGGCGATGTCCTCGACCACGTCCTCCTCTCCGGGCCCCCCGGCCTCGGCAAAACAACCCTCTCCTACATCCTCGCCGACGCCATGGGCGTCAACATCAAATGCACTTCCGGCCCCGTCATCGACAAACCCGCCGACCTCGCCGGCCTTCTCACCGGTCTCGAACGCGGCGACGTTCTCTTCATCGACGAAATCCACCGCATGCAACGCTCCGTAGAAGAGTACCTCTACTCCGCCATGGAAGACTTCGTCATCGACATCGTCATCGACCAAGGCCCCAACGCCCGCTCCGTCCGCCTCAACGTCCCCCCCTTCACCCTCATCGGCGCCACCACTCGCAGCGGCATGCTCTCCGCCCCCATGCGCTCCCGCTTCGGCCTCACCAACCGCCTCGACTACTACGACGCCCCCACCCTCGCCACCATTCTTCACCGCTCCGCCCACATACTAAACGTCACCCTCGAAGAATCCGGTGCCCTCGAAATCGCCCGCCGCTCCCGCGGAACCCCCCGCATCGCCAACAACCTACTCCGCCGCGCACGCGACTACGCACAGGTCAAAGCCGACAACATCATCACTGCCCAACTCGCCGACCAAGCCCTCAACCTGCTCGACATCGACGGCGACGGCCTCGAAGAGATGGACAAACGACTACTCACCACCCTCATCGAAAAATTCAGCGGTGGCCCCGTCGGGCTCAACTCCCTCTCCGTCTCCGTCGGCGAAGAATCCGACACCCTAGAAGAAGTCTACGAACCCTACCTCATACAAGAAGGGTTCCTAAAACGCACCGCACAAGGTCGCGTTGCCACCGACCGCGCCTACACAAAATGTGGGCTCACGCCCCCCGAGCGAACTTAGTCCGTCCGCTGCGTCACTTCCACCAAATGGAAGCCAAACTGAGTCTGAACCGGTCCCTGCACCTCACCCACCGGCGCACTGAACACCACCTCATCAAACTCCTTCACCATCTGCCCACGCCCAAACGTACCCAACGCACCACCCTGCGCCCCACTCGGACACGTAGAATGCTCCTGCGCCAACGCGGCAAAATCCGCCCCATTCGCAATCTGCTCCTTCAAATCAGAACACGCTGCCTCTGTCGCTACCAAAATATGTCTTGCTGCTGCTTCCGCCATCTTCATCTCCTATTTATGTAAAAAACTAAACCCTGCACACCAACCGCCCTCCTTGCAAGCCTCTCCTTCCTTTTCCCACAATCAGAGTTGAGCCACTTCCTGCTTCCTGCTAAGAATGCTCACGCAAAAAACATAACGAAAGAAACCTCATGCATCCAAACGCCGGACAACCGATCGACCCTAAAACGCTCACCGATATTTCAGAACTCATCTCGCTCTACTACGAGACCGAACCCGATCTGAATGATCCCGCCCAACGGGTTGCCTTCGGAACCTCCGGTCATCGCGGGACTTCTCTCAACGGTAGCTTTACCGAAGATCATATCATGGCTATCACCCAAGCGATCTGTGAATACCGCGCGCAACAGGGAACCACCGGACCCCTCTTTATCGGTCGCGATACCCACGCTCTCTCGACTCCTGCGATGAAAAGCGCGCTTCAGGTTTTTGCCGCCAACCGCGTAACCGTTATGATCGACCGCGACAATGGCTATACCCCCACCCCCGTCATCTCGCATGCCATTCTCACCTACAACCGCAATCGGGATATCGGCCAAGCTGACGGCGTTGTTATTACTCCTTCCCACAACCCGCCCACCGACGGCGGTTTCAAATATAATCCACCTCACGGAGGCCCAGCCGATACCGATGCAACCGGCTGGATCGCGGACCGTGCCAACGAACTGCTCGCCGAACAGAACGACGAAGTTGAATCCATCTACTACCCGGACGCACTTGCCGCGGACACAACTGTTGCCTACGACTACATAACTCCCTATGTCGAGGATCTCAAAAACGTCATCAACATCGATGCCATTGCCAAAGCCAATCTTTCAATTTGTGCCGATGCCATGGGCGGTGCCGGTATGGCATACTGGCACGCCATCCGCGAAACCTACGGCCTCAATATCGACATCCGCAACGACCTCCCCGATTCCACCTTCCGCTTCATGCACTGCGATCACGACGGTAAAACCCGTATGGACTGCTCCTCGCCGTACGCTATGAGCGGGCTCATCGAACTCAAAGAATCCTATGACATTGCTGTTGGAAACGATCCTGATTTCGATCGGCACGGCATCGTTGCCCCCTCCTGCGGGCTCCTCAATCCCAATCACTACCTCGCGGTCGCGATCCACTATCTCTACACCCACCGCGATCAATGGTCGACCTCCGCCGCCATCGGCAAAACGCTTGTTAGCTCCTCTATGATCGACCGCGTTGCCAACGAACTTCAGCGCGAGCTCAACGAAGTTCCCGTAGGCTTTAAATGGTTTGTGGACGGCTTGCTCGAAGGCACCGCGGCTTTCGGCGGCGAAGAGTCCGCCGGAGCCTCCTTCCTCCGCCACGATGGAACCGTTTGGAGTACCGACAAAGACGGGATCATTCTCGCCCTGCTCGCGGCGGAAATCTGCGCCGTCACCGGCAAGGATCCCGGTGAACACTATGCAGATTTGACCGCCCGACACGGCACCCCTTGCTACGCCCGAATCGACGCACCCGCCAGTCGCGAAGAGAAACAGAAACTGGCCAACCTCTCGCCTGAAAACGTAACTGCCGAAACCCTAGCGGGTGAACCGATCAGCGATCGCCTGACGCATGCTCCCGGCAATGGCGCCGCCCTCGGTGGGCTTAAAGTCTGTACAGAAAACGGATGGTTTGCCGCGCGTCCGTCCGGTACCGAGGATATCTATAAAATTTATGCTGAAAGTTTTCTAGGGGAAGAACATCTGCAACAGATACAGGCTGAGGCCAAAACCATCGTTAGCGCCGCGCTTCAATAACGCGTTGGCGGGGGCGACGTGGGAAAGACTCGTCGGCACTCTTTATCGAAATAACGAGTTACCGGAATCTTTTTCAGATTGTCCAGATGCTCAAACAGCCAGTCGTTCGAGGTCGAATGCTCCACTACCCGACCCGTCTTATCATACAGCACCACGAGATTGCCTGCGTATTTCCGGCCCACCCGCTCTCCATCCAGCACATACTCAGAGAACTCAACTAAATCTCCAGTAAACTCATGCGAAAAGCGGTTCTCTTTCGAGGGCGTGAATGTGCTTGAACGCCGATCAGCCAAAATATAACGATTTCCCAATAGCTCCTGAGCAATAGCAAAATACTCCACCGTCAACTCATGCGGATAGGGCTGTGAATTGCTCTGCCTCACTTTGACCCCGAATGTAAAATCATTCACGCGCGGCGGATCTTCATTAAGATACGGTGTTGTTTCTACCTGGCGCACATTACTCGATTTAACAAACGTTAAATCATAGGGCGGCGGAGTCGATAGATCTATGTATTCACGATCCTCAGGGCTCAGATCCTGAAATAATATCTTAGGTTGCTGACCGTCAGCCGTTCTGACAATCGCCCGATCGCCAATAACCGATACAAATTCCGCCTCAAACGACTGTCCATTATTCAGTGTCCACAGTCGGTACCGATTCTCAACAACCTCTTCAACTACTTCCACTTTCTCTTCAAGTTCCGCTGAAAAATCGTAGTCCCGAAAAACTGGACCGTTGGTGACTGAAGCCTCATCGGTTACCATCGTTTTATAAATCTCATCCATTAAATCCAGCGAAGGCTCATCCGTTTTAAAAATCGGTAAAATCGGCCCCCCCTGTTTATTCCGCTCATACTCCTCGCCATCTACCTGAACCGTCAGCATCGAGCAGAACTGCCCGCCCGGTACCTCGCCTAAGATCACTTCCATATCCACCGGCTCCCCCCCCTTCAATTCAATCCAATCCCCGCCTCGGGAAAGGTTGTTGCCGAGATAAAACCGGAAATCATTTTTTGCATCACTGCGCCAATCTCCACCAATACCATAACTGCCCCACTGCCCTTCAGGCCAGCAGGCGTTCATCACCACTTCGCCGTTTACCCGAATCACCATCACATCGTCTCCCATGCCCCAGAACCGAAACCGAATATCTTCGTGATGAACCAATTTTCCTTTATAATGAGCCATCCAGCACCAGCCGCCGGTCTCATTCTCCCCGAAAGCGGCTGGTGCAACCGAAGATTTCACCGGAGGGATCATAAACGTGGTAGCAAACAGCTTCTTGGGGGACCGATAAAAACGAGCTAACTGCGAAGTTCTCCAGCCGCCCCGAACAAACCTTCTTAACTCCTCCACAAACTCAGAGGGATCAGTAGGTATCGGCCGTCCGCCCCGGTCGCGCTTAAAATCATAAAACGTTCCGATAAAATCATTTCCGATGGTCTGCCCGCCCCCAAATAGCGTTACACCTTCCAAATTCGGCATCAAATCAAAGCCACCCACGCCACCCGCTAGTCCATCGGCTACTCCTCCTAACTCTGGCAGCTGAATTTCCGGCATACTCGCTGGATTCACTTTTGTCACAATCCGCTGTGTTGGCTTCGGCGTATTCTTCTTCACCTGAACTTTGGGCTTCTTCAGCTGCATTTTCGGACGTTCAACCGGCGGAGGTGGAACAAACTTTTTCTCCTCCCGTTGTTGTACCGTAAAGACCACCAACAACCCCGCGAGAAAAAAGAGACCCGCATGAATCAACAAGCTTAACAACCAACCGCTAGAAGCTCCTCGAGTTATCTTTTTCGGTTTTTTACGGTCGGGCTTCTTCATGCCTACATAGCCTTACTAAAACTTAGACTCTCAACACCGGCTGCCGCACACGCATCCATGACATCAATAATCCGAAAGTGCCGAGCATCCTCGTGTGGCAAGATATTCACAAAAAACGGCGACTGTTGAGATCGGGCAATCTGCTTCAATCCCGCCACCTGCGAGATCAATCCGCTCAACGCACGATCATCACGACCAAAGCGCAAGCCCTCAATCTCGACCACGCCCTCCGCCGTCACCTCAATCAAAACCTCCACCGGGATAATGATCATCTCGTTCTGCTCCACATTTGCCGGTAGCATAAACGAAATGTCCCCCTCCTTCTTAATCAATGATGCCGTAACCATGAAATAAATCAGCAACAAGAACACCACATCGATCAGCGGCGCAATTTGCAGCTCTAGCTTCACATCATCTACCTGTTGTGCCAGTTTCATCTCACTCCTCAAACGCCGCGTAGATCAAATCATTCGCGCCCACTTCGGCACAGGCTGTAATCACTTTCTCGTTCACCTTATAGCGTGTCTGTGCATCCGAACGGATCAGAATACGCAAATTCGGATCCGCTTCAATCGCGGCCCCCAACTGCATTTTCAGCTCTTCCAGGCTCACTTCCTGCTGTTCATAGTAATACGTCTCATCGTCGCGCACCGATATCATCAGACGCCCCGTGGTATCTTCCGGCACCTTGGCATAGACCGCCGCCGGAATAACTACTTCCGGCTTCTCGTCAATAATTTGAGAAGCTACTATAAAAAAGATCAGCAGGAGAAAGACCATATCGATCATCGGTGACATGTCCACCTCGATATCCTCTTCCTCCTGTTTCATCCGCAACTTCATCGGTTTAGTCTTCCATCTTTTCCAGCGTCTCCAGGTCCATAAAGCTCACCGGCTTCTTGCCTGTCTGCAGCG
>CAXGYR010000020.1:0-21227 GCA_964014015.1 uncultured Kiritimatiellaceae bacterium | reverse complement strand
ATTACCTCCTCCATCACCTCCTCCATCACCACCACCTTTACCTCCACCATCACCACCACCATTACCACCGCCATCACCTCCGCCATCACCGCCGCCGTTACCGACCGCCCCAGTAAGTGCGCCGCAGCGGGATCGCAATCGTGTAACACCACGATTTCATTCACCGCTCCCGTCGTCACCGCGTGCGTGAACGCAATTTCCAACCCCTCTAACCTACCCCTATAAACAGAACAACTCATTCACGCATTGTTCAAAAGGGAGCCGGTGATTCAAGCTCAATCCTTCGACCATCCAGTGGGTGATCAAATAGCAGCCCCGCCGCATGGAGTAGCAAACGGTCTCTGCGTTCGCCATAAATAGGGTCTCCGACTATCGGATGCCCCAGTGCTGTCATGTGCACCCGCAATTGATGCGAACGCCCCGTCTGCGGAAACAGCTCCACCCGCGTGCGTTCTGGCTCCCGTTCTACCACCTGCCACCGCGTACTCGCCGGCTTCCCCTGCATATGATCCACCACATGCCGCGGCGGCAACGACTGCTCCATATCCTTCCGCATCGGCAAATCCACTACCCCTTTATCGCGCTCCAGAACCCCCTCCACCCACGCTACATACCGCTTCTCAATCAACCGCTTCTCAAACAGCCCCGACAACGCGCGCTGCATCTCCAACGAGCGCGCAAACAGCATCAGCCCCGATGTATCCATATCCAGCCGATGCACCAGCAACGCCTCCGAAACATCTACCTGCACCCGCCGCAACAGGCAGTCCGTCTTATCCGTCCCCCGCCCCGGAACCGACAGCAACCCGCTCGGCTTCTCCACCGCCAACAGAGCCTCATCTTGATACCATATTTTCATACATAAAAAACGCATGGCCCCCAAAGAAGCCATGCGAAATCTCACTCCACACTATGTGCTACACATATTGATTGATGATTGCCTCGTAGAGCTCTTGCTTCCCACTAGTCAGGACTGGCTCGCCGCCTTCGGCACCTATCGCCGCCAGCTGCTCAAGCGTCAACTCACCTGCTGCAAACTGCGCACCGCTTCCCGATGAAAACGACGCATAGCGATCCGCTACCATCTTCGCATAAGGCGAATCCGAGAGAATCGTATCCGCCGCCAACAGCGCACGCGCGAACGTATCCATACCGCTCACGTGGGCGATAAACAGATCTTCGCGGTCGGTTGAGTTCCGGCGCACTTTCGCATCAAAGTTCACCCCGCCACCCGCCAGACCGCCCGCCTGCAGGATAATCATCATCTGCTCAGTGGTCTCCAGCAAGTTGTTCGGGAACTGATCGGTATCCCAGCCGTTCTGATAGTCGCCGCGATTGGCATCAATTGAGCCGAGCATACCCGCGTCTGCGGCCACCTGTAGCTCATGCTGGAACGTGTGCTGTGCCAGTGTTGCATGGTTCACTTCCAGGTTGAGCTTGAAGTCTTCCGCAAGCCCCTGCTGCTGTAAAAATCCGATCACCGTTGCCGCATCAAAATCGTACTGATGCTTGCTCGGTTCCGCCGGCTTTGGCTCAATGAAGAACGTGCCCTCAAAACCATTCGCTCTTGCGTAGTCGCGCGCCATTCGCAGGAAGTTTCCAAAGTTGTCCAACTCCTGCTTCATATTGGTGTTGAGCAGGCTCATATAGCCTTCTCGCCCGCCCCAGAAAACATAGTTCTCTCCGTCGAGTGCAATCGTCGCATCAATAGCGTTCTTAAGCTGTGCACCGGCATACGCCACCACATTGAAATCTGGATTCGTGCCTGCGCCGTTCATATAGCGCGGGTTGCTAAACAAGTTGGCAGTGCCCCACAATAGCTTGACGCCCGAGGCCGCCTGCTTCTCTTTTGCATACGCGACAATGGCCTCCAAACGTCGAGTTGATTCGGCAAACGAGTCGCCCTCCTCAACCAGATCAAAATCGTGGAAGCAGTAGTAAGGAGCACCGATCTTCGTGAAAAACTCAAAGGCTGCATCCATCTTGTTGCGCGCCCGTGTATCCGCATCCGCTCCCTCCGCCCATGGGAACTGCTGCGTTCCCGGACCGAACGGATCGGCGCCGACTCCACAAAAGCTATGCCAGTAAGCAATCGCAAAGCGGAAGTGTTCTTTCATCGTCTTGCCCGCCACCACACGGGTTTCATCATACCACTTAAACGCTAATGGGTTGTCGCTCTCACGACCTTCATAAGCAATTTTTCCAATACCGGGAAAATATTCTTTGTTCCCTGTGACCACACTCATGTTCTTCTCCTGTATTATACTGTTTTTTCAAGGACACTTTTCCAGCGTCCATACGCTTCGGTTAAATCCGTTCCATCTGGGATGATAGTTTTTTTCTTTTCCAGCGTCGCAAACGCCTCCTCCAGCGACGAGAAGATACCCGCTCCCACACCGGCTCCGCGCGCGGCGCCTAACGCCCCGTCGGTGTCGTACAACTCAATATGTGCTCCGCTGATGTTGGCAAGCGAAGCGCTGAAAATATCGCTCATGAACATGTTGGCATCGCCCGCCCGAATCGTACTGAGCGGCATGCCGGTTTCCGCCATAATCTCCATGCCATACATAAACGAAAAGACAATCCCTTCTTGCACCGCTCGGCAGATGTGCCGGCGGTCGTGACGGTTCAGGTCTAACCCAGCCAACTGCGCACCGACGTTGCGGTTCATTAATACGCGCTCTGCACCGTTGCCAAACGGCAAAAAACAGAGCCCATCCGAGCCAGCATCCACGTCTGCCGCCAGTGCATTCATCTGCTCGTATGAAACATCGGATAAGAGCCGCCTTGTCCACGCATTCAGAATGCCGGTTCCGTTTATGCAAAGTAGCACGCCCAACCGCGTTTCGGTTGCCGTATGGTTGACGTGTGCAAAGGTATTCACGCGCGAGTGAGGGTCAACCTGTTTGCGATCCGTTACGCCATACACCACGCCCGATGTGCCAGCAGTAGCGGCGATTTCGCCTGGCCGCAGCACATTCAGTGAGAAAGCGTTATTCGGCTGATCGCCGCCGCGATACGAAATCGGCGTGCCGGCGGCTAGGCCGAGATCATTCGCCGCTTCCGCACATAGCGTACCCTGCTCGCCAAAGGTGGGTACCACCTGTGGCAGAAGTTCGGCATCAAACCCAAAATAATCCATCAATAGTGACGCGGGCTCCTCCTCTTTAAAGTCCCAGAGAATCCCTTCCGAAAGCCCCGATGCGGTGGTCGTCACTTCTCCGGTCAAGCGCATCGCCAGCCAGTCGCCCGGCAGCATAATCTTATCAATTTTTGCAAAAATTTCGGGCTCATGCTCTTTCACCCATGCCAGTTTCGAAGCGGTGAAATTTCCCGGCGAATTCATCAACCGCGAGAGGCATGTATCCGCGCCGAGAGCTTCAAACGCCGCCTCTCCGTATGGAACCGCCCGCGAATCGCACCAGATAATGGCTGGGCGCAGCACCCGATGCTGGGCATCCACACAGACCAGCCCGTGCATTTGATACGCAATACCAATCGCCTGCACCTCATTCGGTGCAGCCTGAGCGACCGCCATCGCATCCCGAATCGCGCTTTTCGCTGATGCATACCACGCCGCCGGATCTTGCTCAGCAAATCCCGGCTGCGGCGAATCTATCTGCTGCTCACTCTTTGGGTAAAACGCACTACCTACACACGCACCGGTTGATGCATCCAGCAGGGATGCTTTAACCGATGAACTACCAACGTCTAATCCTAAACAATACCCCATTATTACCGCCCTACTGCTCCGTGGAATTCCCATTCGGAACATTCAAGATGGCACCATAGGCAGGCTTGCGCTGAAGCGCACGATCAAAAAGTAACGGATGTGCCGTACGCCCTTTCACCGGCCAATCATTCAACCAGGAGTCGCCATCTTGCAGCCCCCAAAATGTGACGCGCTCGACGATATCTCGGTTCGCATAGAGCACCTCAAAAAGTTCCGCATAACGCCTTGCTTGCGCCTCCAAAACGTCTTCAGGCGCACCTTTTACATACGGATTCAACTCCGCCGCCAACTCAACATTTCTATGAATATCAGCATCTTGCATGGTACTCGACCGAGGCAGCACACCGAGATCCAGCTCCGTGATGTGAACCGACAATTCTGCCGCACGAAAGATATCCAAGACCTTTTGCAGCTCTCCCGTCGACGGATACTCCAAATGCCAGTGCGCCTGCATCCCCACGCCGTCCACACGAACGCCCTTGGCGCGCAGGCGGCTGCACATATCCGCAACAAACTGCGCCTTGGCAGGACTGGTCATCGAATAATCATTGTAGAGTAACTTAGCAGATGGATCGGCCTTTGCTGCAAACCGGAAAGCCAACTCAAGATACTCCTCTCCTAGGATGTTTAACCATTTTGAGGGTCGAAGATACGCCTCTTCTTTGCTGGCTCCGTTCTCATCTTTGACTTGCCGCAAATCAACCGCCTCGTTCACCACATCCCAATATGCAATACGGCCACGATAGCGTCCGGCAATCGTTTCAATGTGGTCGCGCATGCGATGCCTCAGCCCGTTCGCGGAGATCGGAACGCCTTTTTTCTCCTCAAAAACCCAATCTGGAATCATCGCATGCCAGACCAGTGCGTGCCCCACCACGGCGTGACCGTTTGCCTCCGCCTCGTCAATAAACTCATCGGCATCTTCAAAATTATACAAACCCGGCCGCGGGTGCATATACATCCACTTCATCAGGTTTTCCGCCGTCAGCGTATTAAATTCACGATGCAACACGTTCCACTCATCCGCTCTTTTGCGCATTGGAAACTTATAGGCATGATCTACATTCTCACTGCCGACAGCGGCCCCAATGAGAAAGGCATCCTCATAATACTCATGCAGCCCCTTCTCCGCACAGCTGGTTAGAATGCCCGCTGTCAGCAGAATGCCCATACTCAATCCCTGCTTCATAACCGTCTCCTATGTTCAGCCAATACTCTTTTTAACCGTTGAACTGCCTGCGCATATTTTGGGTTGTTCACCCGGTTTACATTTTCATCTGGGTCAAGTTGATGATCATAGAACATCGTTGCCCCTCCCTGCCATTCCGAATATTGAAACCGCGACGTGCGCACGGTCTCGCCACCATGATACCGCGCAAAGATCGCCGTCTTGTGCGTTGCCTTCGGGTTTTTCATTACATTCACCAAACTCTTACCCTGAAGATGATACGGCGGCTCCAGCCCCACCAGCTCACAGATCGTCGGATACAGATCGACAAACTCAACCAGCGCTTTGCTACGCTGTCCTGCCGTAAAACCCGGTGCCTTAATAATCATGGGTGTGTGTAGCGACGTTTCATACAAAGCATGCTTACACCACAGTGCATGTTCGCCCAGTTGCCACCCATGATCCCCAATGAGAATAACAACCGTCTCTTCGTCCATCTCCAACCGCTCTAACTCATCCAGCAAGTCGCCAATAAGCTTATCGGTATACGAAACACACGCATAGTATCCGTGAATCAAAGTCCGCGCCAACTCATCCGAAACCGGTCCCTCCGGCGGCATTCCTCCATATCCGTTGCGCAGCTCATTCCACTGATGCAACGACTGCTCTGGCGCCCCCTTCGGAGCCAAGGGATTATCTGCTAACGCCAAGGAGTCCCGATCATATAGATCCCAATATTTTTTAGGGGCATTAAAAGGTAAGTGCGGCTTCGTAAATCCCGCCGTAATAAAGAACGGTTCTCCCGATGCGTGAGCTTGCTGCAAGTCGCCAATAATTTTTTTCGCCATTCGGCCACTCGGATACGCATCGTCCGGCACATCCGCCGACTCATATGCCGCCTGCTGATTCCCCGTCAGCTTCTGATTCTCCGGATTTAGATACACGCGAAAATCCGCCGGGCGCGAAATCTCGTTCCACGAATTCGTACAATCATCTTTCTGATGATAAATTTTTCCATTGGAAATAGTTGTGTAGCCATGTCGGCGCAAATAGCCCGGAATATCTACCACCGAAGGCGCGTCGACATTCACGCTCGTGTAGTACGTCACAAATCGATTCGCAGTGGGGTAGAGCCCCGTCATCATACTCGCCCGCGAAGCCCCGCATACCGGCACCTGCACATATGCCGTCTCAAACAACGTCCCTTCTGATGCCAACCGATCCATGTGCGGCGAGTGCGTCTCTGGATATCCGTAGCAACCCAGCTGCGGACGCAAATCGTCTACCACAATCATCAGAATATTGGGGTGCTGGCTCCTCTCTGCTACCGTAGTTCCAGCCACCCAACTTCCCAAAATAAGACACAACACAATCCACTTTTTCATCATCATTTATCTATCCTAAAATCCTAGTGAATCCAACTCTACTTTCAAACGTCCAAACCGGCTCGTGTTTGTTACACTCACACTCGGATCTGCCACCGGCGTGCCATCCAGGTCCAGCGCGATATCGCAGTAGTCAATCTGAATAGCACTCGATATCGGAGCCGTCGAAAAATCAACCGCTAAGACACCGCTCACCTCCAAGGCGAAAACTGTCAATAAACCTACAATAAGCGGTATTTTTCTGGAAACCATCTTCTATTCCATCTCTCAGGGATTTAAAAGAACGCGCACGCGCCCAAATCGAGCTGTATTGCTGCTCACGGGTTCAGCATCTTCAACGCTCACAATTTCCCACGCAGGGTCAACCGCATCCGTAACCGACTCACCACCCGAACTAGCATTCCAGTTCTGCGTTAGGCTATCCGTAAATTCGGCTACATACTGAACCTGCCGCGCATCTTTACGCCTAACATAATCGATAGAGAAAACAGGTTCTGCCCCTGCTTCATCCAGTTGCATGGTTGGCAGACCGCTTGCGCCCGCCATCGATTCCAGCTTGTGAACATCATTCGAGGTAGGGTTAAAATTAAAGGCATATTCCGTAACATTATCCAGCCCATCTCCATCGGGATCTGCATACGCTAATGCGTTTGCCCCTGAGAGTCCACCCGTTGCAGCACCTCCCTCTATAATTTGTACCGAGTCGATATACACATCCGCCGCAGAACCGTTAAATGATCCAACCTGAAACTGCAGTTGAGCATTGGCAACTGTAGCTGCAGGATTCACATCAAATTCGAACGTCTGCGCGGCGGACGTCAGTACGGGGTTTTCAACTAACACGTTATTGTTATATTGATTTAAGCCAGGTGGCAGCCAAATCAGCCGAATTTGGCGGTCTGAAGATGCACGAGCCGAAAAACGAACTGTATATGCCTTACCGGCTTCATATCCTACCGTTTGTAAAAATTTGTCGTTATATACGTTGCCGCCCGTAATGTTTGAAATGCGAACACATGGATCCGAGCCCAATGCCGCATCGGTTGAAGGATTAGAAAGCGTGGCACCTCCCTGCGAGCTCCAACTAGCCGTTCCGCTCGTGAACTCCCCATTGGAAATAATATCTGTTCCTGCTTGCGCTCCTGCCGAATTTAGAAAATCAGTGAACGATACTGCATCACTGGAACCCGCAACATATGCCCCACCTATGTAGGGTGCTAACTGGCTTGAGAGCTCCGATAAGACAGCAGCGTCCGTAGAGCTGAGCACATTGGTATGCTCCATCGGGTCGAGAAAGTGATCGTATATCTCACGGGCAAGCAAACTTCCGGTCGTCTTCTGGATCCACTCTGTGTACCGATACCGGTCCGTTCTCAACGAATACCCCATCACCGACTGTCCATTTCTTGGATATTGACTGACCGCCTCATTCGAACCTTTCAACGAAGGGTTCTGCAACACTGGTAAGAAGCTTTCTCCCTGCAGGTGAGCGGGCTTTTCAACGCCGCACAAATCCAACAGCGTTGGATAAATATCCAGCGCTTCGACTAATGCATCGGATTTTTCTGCTCCCGGCATCCAGGGCACTTTCACGATGAGCGGTATACGAGCATCCAGCTCAAAATTACTATGCTTACACCACTGCCCGTGGTTGCCTAGATGATACCCATGGTCCCCCCACACAACGATAATCGTATTGGAAGCTAACCCCTGCACCTCCAACGCATCCATTAACCGCCCGACCTGATCATCCACAAACGAGACGCACGCATAGTAGCCATGAATAAGGTTTTGTTCTTGTATCGAACTAACAGCCCCACTACTGGGCATCCCACCATAACCTCGAAGTTCGTTCCACCCTTCGTATGAATAAGACAAGCCATCAACAGGCTCGCTATCTCTCTCCGGACCAACCAAATCAGCCAGATCGTAGAGGTCCCAGTATTCATCCGGTGCCACAAACGGGAGATGCGGTCTCACGAATCCGACGCCATAAAAAAACGGCTGCTGATTCTTAAGCTCACCCAACTTCGCAACAGCTTTCGTTGCAACATCATGATCCCGCATAGAGTCAGGCGCATCTGTTGAGTTCTGATAGGCGGCACTCGTGCCCCCATACGAGCCCCCCCCCTGCAGCCAACTATACTCCCAACTTAAAGGGTCATTACTACCGCTAATCACATGAAAAATTTTACCGATACCCGTTGAATAATATCCATGCTCACTCAGCGTCATCGGAATCGTATACGCCCACGGAATGGTTGACCTAAAATCGTCGTTATATTTGTACGCCAACGTCGTGTCGGGTCGAAGACCCGTCATAATACTCGCCCTTGAGGGTCCGCATACCCCCTGCTGGCAATACGCCCGATTAAACTGATACCCCTCCTGCGCCAGCTCATCGAGATGGGGCGTCACCATTTGCGGATGCCCATACGTGCGTAATTGAGGGCGCAAGTCATCAATGGCAATCATCAGTATGTTGGGGTTCGGTGGTGCCGCAACAACAGCGGTATTTAAATCAAGCGTTGTAATCGAATTAGCCGGAACCGTGATCGCACTTCCAGGCACATAGCTTCCAAGATTAGCACAATCGAGAGTGGCGGTTGACTGATAGATTGTACCGCCCGATAGGGTCGTGTTATCAACTGCTAGGTTGATCGTCTTTGACCATCCATCGTCGTTCACAATTACCACACTCATTTTAGTGCGATCAGCGCTGGCATACGCCGACACATCAATATTGCCGTTGGACACCGATAAACCCAATCTCCGCCAGTCGGCATGAATAAAAGCGGAATAGTGCTTAAACGCGTAAAACTCGGGCATTATTTCATATGTGGAACTATTTCCGTAGGGCAGGTTAATCAGCCCCCTCCCATCATCCGCAGGCCACCATAACCCCCAGTAAAAATACGCCGACACATTCTCAATCGTCAATGAGTTGTGCATCAACCGCGCTAAGTTCAGCTTACGGGTAATCGCATTATCAACCGAGTTAGACTTTCCATATTCTGTCTGAAAGAGAGGTTTATAGAGCAAATTAGTAAGCGCTGCGAACTCCGTGTTGGCAACATCGGGATTGCGAAATGCATCACCTTTGTAGAGATGATGAGCAAATCCATAAATACGGTCATAGTGCGGGCCTAGTGCATCTATGTAGTTCTGTAGAATATTCGTGGTTGTATTGTGATGCTCAGGCGCCACCATTCGTGGCATCGCGTGAGAGCCTAACGAAGTCGCGAATTTTTGCCAAACCGCCTCAAACGCCTTATCATATCCCGCATTGCCTCCCCCTTCGCTCGCATCGAAAAGGCATGAGTTCCAATCTGCCGAATATTGCGGTTCGTTCTGAATGCTTATAAAATCTACATCAATATTATTGTTGCTATACGTAAGGTAGCCATCAAGCCACCATTGCGCGTAATCATCGTACCGGAAGCCGTTGCTATCACTGGCAAGTGTGCCTCCATTCTGTTGCGTAGCGTTACTCTTCAGGCTTGCTGGAGGCGACCATGCGCTCATTAACACTTTTATATCGCGTCCCGTGACCTCTTCCGCCTCATTAATAATCGACTTGGCACCCAGCATGCCCTGCTGCCAGACAGGGTTGCTTCCCACGTGATTATACCGATTCTGAATACGAAAAATATCTAGCCCGAGCTGATTAAACCCTAGTTCTACCAGCTCTTCAAAGTCATCATGTTCGCGAAAATTCCACTCCCCAAAAGCACCGGATGCGCCAAAGCCCTCTATTTTTTGCAACTTATTATTTGAGTCAATGTAAACATCAATAGCAGCAACCGTTGATGCAACAAGCAAAATACATAACAGCAGTAATTTTTTCATAATATCCTCGTTTTGATTCTAATAAAAAACGCCTCGAAAGTCGAGGCGTTTCTACATTCATCCCTTCGGATGCTTATCTACTCAGCATAGTTTACTTCCACCTGAATGAACTGAACATCACTGTTCATAGGCAGATGGTTAGTCACAGCATTATATCCTGCATGCTCTGATGGTCCGCTACCCACCTCATGACTTGAGGCGTCAGCAAACGGCGTAAAGACTAGGTTGTCTGTCGACTGAATAGAGGTGGACAAGCCCCTTTGAGCCGCATCACTGCGCTCGAAGTAGATGAACTCGAACATATTTGACGGACCGCTTTCTACTACACCTGTTGTGGGCTGATTACCTTTATTTGAGGCATTCGTCGGATTTCCACCAAACGCATACTCGATGATATTCTTAATACCATCACCGTCGGCGTCGTCCGCATCTCCCGTAAGCTCGCCCATACCGGCCATAAACTCACTGAACCATGTTGCCTTTCTGCTTGCCGCAGTAGGCGTATTTACAATCGCGCCCGCCGCAAAGCTATCAATTCCGATCCGAGGATAGAGTCGATAGCCTGTATTGGTGGCAACCGTTGCCTGAATCCACACACCAAATGCCTGCACATCCGTCAGCTCCAATGAGGCTTCTGTTGCATTCGTGGTTGTGTCAACCGATGTAATACTTGTCAGTGGATCATAGGGGAACCATCTTGAGGTGGTTGCCTGACGAACGACTTCCGAATCATCTACTTGCTCAGTAAATGTATTGGCATATGAGATATAGTATTGGTCGTTCTCCTTAATCACAAACCGGACGCTACCTGATGAGAGCAAGTTATCCGCTTGCGGCTTAAACGCTACATTTGCTTTCAGCACATCATTAAGCGTCGTCATTTCATAGGTTGATCCCGCTTCACCCCCCAAGAACTCATCGCTTTTCCAAACGAATAGAGCTGTAGCAACATCGCCTGCCGCGTAGCGTCCGTTCTTGAAATCCTCTCCTGCCACTTCACCCACACCACTGTAGAAAGGGCCATTCCACTGAATTTTAAAGCCATCTCCACCAGATGTACGCGATACACTTAACGCCGCACTGTTAAAGTTGGATTCGGTATTTACCTCATAATCAATGGAGGGATCTGGATCAGGATAGGTTCCATCAAGCTGCAAAGCACCGTAAACAGAAGCTCCATTCCACCAGTTGGTTTGTTGAGCACTGTTACTGCTTCCAATAATGGCATTTTGGGTGACGATCGGATTGTTTTCATCAAAACCAAAACTACCCAATTCCCACTGAACACCATTCCCACCGGTACCAGCCGCATCTGTCTGAGGATTAGCATCCACAACCAGATTGTCATTATCGTACTCATTCCATGCACGACCTGTAAACGAGAAGGAACGCCCGCCAATAACAACGGCTTGTGAATTATTTGTACTGATACCAGCTGCTGACAAGCGGAACCCTGCCAGAATAGCATCTCCGGGATACGGCTGTGCAACCTGTGTACCCACCTCTGCCACGCCTCCATACGATTCAGGGGCATAGTTAAACCAATCCAATCCCTGGTATGTGGTTATGGTTGTCACCGTATTGTACTGATTGGATCCAACCGCGTGCGTCAAGGGAGACGATATAGCCCAGTTTGTTGTTCCATTGTAATTTTTTGCCACTACAAAGCGGATCTCACCATCTGTCATATTGACTCCACCTGCGCCCTGATTGGACCACGTCTGCAATGTAATATCTGCATCGTTTTCCGTAAATCCTGTCAAAGGGAACATGAACAAGTTGTGTCCTGATGTGACACCGCTGTGCACATTGGTTCCGTTTGCAACACCTCCGTCTGGTTTGTTTAGCCGCAATCGCGCGCCACCATTACTGTTTGGATAAATACCCCAATCGAAAGCCGCTCCAAAACCAACGCTGTTGGTTACATAACGGGGAGTGTCTCCAAAAGATGCTCCATAGATCGGAGTGCCCGCTGTAATGCCCTCAATAAGAGATGGGCTGACGTAATGCGAAGCCGTATTTGAGAAGTCGAAAGCTTGGTTCGTGTAAAAAGCACCGGAATTGGTGGTATTATCTGCGTTCATCCAGTTAACCGAATTGGTTGCCGCCCACACTCCATCGGCACCATTAATTACCCCCTGAACTGTAAATGTTTTAATACCGTGGTTTCCGGCAGTCCCGTTTGAAAGAAGCTGTTGGTGAACGCCTGCGGCCGTAATTTGCGAAAAGTCGGGTGTCACCGGCGTGCTTCCCACATCAACCAGTCCATTACTAACAGGCTTGGTGGTTGGATCATACGCATACCATAGCACTTCGGTTGCTTCGATCGTGTGGGTAATATTCGCGCCTCCAGACATGCCGTAGCCAATATCTGTCACGTTTACCGCATCAGTCAAATACCATGATCCAGCCGCTTGCAGAGCAAAGCGCCATTGCGAATCAGAGCCCTGAGCAACCATGGAAGAGGTTCCGGCACTCTGCAACCTACCGGCAAAAGTCATCGTATCATTATCAGCATCCATGGTCGCAGAATCTGCACCATCATTAATTAAAAAAGCATCCATTTTCTCAAACTGGATTCCATTGGCCGCACTTCCATTGATGCGGATACGCCAACCGTTACCGCCATTATTTGAACAACCAAAATTGGAGCCAGCTGTTCCACTGCGACTAGCCGTTGCATAAACTGATATTGCTCCGTATGTGGTGGTTCCAGCGGTCGCATTTTGCGCAATGGTTGGGGTGGTTAGATCTAGTCGTTTACCATCTGCAGCAAAAAATTGACCATATTTACCATAATGGTTCGCGAAGCCAGTACCCGTGATCAACGCAGAATCTGCATTAATAATGGTAGCTGCATGCGAAATAGAGGCACCCATTGCAATACCTAGAATTACCGTTAATTTTCTCATTTTCTCTCCTATTGTTGACTCACAGCGTGAGGCATTTACTCTTTCGTCACGTTAGCTTTATAGATATATCCTGTTGCAACCCATGATAACAATCCTTATAAACGAAGCGTAAATACGAAAAAACGAAACCGGCCTACACGACTCAACATACTATGATCTCAACTAAACACATATTGCTACTCCTAGAATGGTATGACTACCGGATACACCGCGGTGTTTCCCATATTGCTCAAAAACATGGCTGGCAACTGAACTGTCCGAAAAACCCAACCAATAATGTTGGCATTCTTGAAGACTGGAAAGGGGATGGTTGTATCGCGTTGCTCGAGTGTGCCCAAACGCTTAACTACTTCCGCACCCATAAAATTCCACTCATCGATTTAGGCCTGAGCAAGCATAAACTCCCTGTGCAACGGGTGGTAACCGATAATCAGGAAGTCGCACGCCTAGCAGCTGAGCATTTTCGCGACCAAGGATACCGAGAAGTTTTTGCGCTGACCCCCACCGGATCCGAAATGTACAAAGAACGGCTCCATTTCTTTACACTTCAAATGGAGAAGGATGGCGGGCATGTTCACGTCATGCAGTCCGATCATATTCACCCAGGTGTTATCCGAGAACTCAGAGCAGAGGCCGCCAATCGAAACCGACGTCTCGAAGAGCTATCCCTTGGTTTTTTTGCGTATACGGACAACATGGGCGCCGAACTCATCAGCCTTCTGCTTACACACGAATTGCGCGTTCCAGAAAATGTGGCCGTTCTGGGGGTCGACAACGATGATCTGATTAATAGCGGCTTAACGCTTGGATTAAGTAGCGTAGATAGCGACTTAGAGGGGCTGGGCCTTTTAGCCGCCAAAGAACTGCATAAAACATTAGACAATCCTGCTACCTCAACTCTGCCTCCAATTATTCGTCATAAGCCACGCGGGGTAATCGCGCGGCGCAGCACCGATTGCTACGCAGTTCGCAATCCCATTGTTGCTGAAGCCCTTCACTGGATTCATCACAATTTTCAGCGTGGTATCCAAGCAACAGATGTTGCTGAAGCGGTAGGAATTACACAACAAGGTCTTCAGAAGGCCTTTCAGGAAGATTATATTCGCACCCCTGGCCAGGAGGTTCGCTACCAGCGTAGCAAAGCGGTTGCACACCTACTGGAATGCACCGAGGCTACCCTCTCAGAAATAGCTAAAAACTGCGGATACTACTCCGTCGATACGCTCATCAAAGGCTTTAAAGCCATCTATCAAACAACGCCAGGGCAATATCGGAAGAGATATCAAAAAACAAAACTAAATTCTTAGGCGCTACGTCGCTTCTTCAACTCCACTAGAATCCGATCAAATGTATCTCGATCGAGTTTATAGAAGTATAATACCACCATACAAATCAGCGAATAGACTGCCGGCAACACATTAAAAAGCAGTCGAATCGCCTTTTCAGCGGCTGGAGCCAAATCGGTATTGGCTACATAGCCAGCACCGGACAAAATCCACCCCGTCATTGCACTGGCAACGGCCATGGCCGCTTTCTGCGTAAACGAGAAGAAAGCAAACGGAATTCCCTCTGACCGAATACCCGACTTCCACTCCCCATACTCGACTGTATCCGGAACCATTCCCCACTGGGTGATGGAACAGAACATTCCCCCGATGGTGCCCACAATCGACAGCCCGATAAACCACTCTAGAAACTCAACCGGAAGCAAATGGCGAGTCAATCCTGAAAGGCCCACTAACAGGCTGCCTCCCATAAACACCTTTAACTTACCCAATCGTTTTGTCAGTAACGGAACCAACAGCACCCCAACAATGTTCGCAGGCAGCATATAAAGAAAAAACACCGAGAATAGATCCTCATTCTTCAGAATATATTTAAAGTAATAAAGTGCCACTTGATTCGCCGTTACCCAGAAACACGTATTGAAAAACATCGCCAGTGCCAGCGTCAACAACGCATCATTTGAACGCACAATCGGCCAAACATCTTTGAATCCATAGGTTTCGCGCGGCACCTCAACCCGCTCACGAGTACGCCAGAATGTAAGCAACAGCAGGATCGTCGAAACCAAGCCAAACAAAAGTGCCACCGAGAAGAAGCCAGCCTGCTCATTGTCAAACCGAGCAATAAACGGCCGCACACCTATGCTGACCAGACTCATGGCAATGATAATGGCGAAGAACATGCGAAACGTCGAAATAACCGCCCGCTCCTGTTGATCCTGCGTCAACACCGCACTAATCGATGAATAAGGAAGACCAACCGCCGTAAAAAGCATCCCATGCAGAATATACGTTACATACGCATACACAATTTTCGCTGTTCCCGAAAGTTCCGGCACATAAAAGCACGCAATCATGATAAGATTGAGTGGTAGCGCACCAAAAAGCAGATACGGACGAAAGCGACCCCACCGCGACCGCGTATGGTCCGCCACATAACCCATCAATGGATCATTCACCGCATCCCAAACCCGAGCCGCTAAAAACAACCCTGCCATATGGGCCGGCGACAATCCAAAAACATCGGTGTAAAAATAGGCGAGAAAAAAGGCAATCAACTGAAAATTTAAATTAATCCCCAGGTCACCAATGCTGTAATTAAAAATATCCAACTTGCGAAGTGGCTTCATGCCGTTACCGCCTTTTCTGCCACTTGGTCTCTATCCTGATCGAGCGGTTGCTGCTGCTCCTCCAGCCAAAGGATCGAGGTCACAATACGAGGATAATACAGGCTGCCAATCGGCTTGCCGGATGAGAACTGATCGCAACAAGCTTGATCCGCCGCACCCTCAACCTGCCACTGTACATGAGCCATATCTGCCCGCTCTTCCCCTTCATACCGCACACCGAGAATATGCCGAACGACAAACTGATTGAGACAAATTTTGCTAGCCCACGAATTATCCGCACTGCTGGAAAGTTTCCATGCCCCATCCTCATACAAACAGACACCGGGTCGTAGTACATATGCCAAATGCCGCTTGAGCATCTGAATGTATGCACCATAAGGACCCTCGACAGATACCGCATCCTGCAGCCCCATCTTATACGGATATATCAGCGCCTCGACCGCCGGAATAATCGCACTCTTGTTCCCCTCCTCGAGTACCGCTGGCAAAAACCCTGCCTGTTCATCAAATGCCTGCGTTAGTGTATCCGCACAGCGTTTTGCCGCTGCACCTGCTTCCGCCGCTGCCGTCTCATCGACGCCTGTAAAAATCTTCTCCAGCGCAAGATATGCCGCCCAACACTTGCCCCCCAAATAGACATTATTTCGCGCCTGCCCCAACGAATGGTCTAAAGAGTCATAGGTTGTAATTTCACCGCCACCATCGGTACGCGAGCTATCAAATCCCATCAGCCCATCACGCCTATCAGGATCAGGATGATCCCGGTTCAGCAGGCTTTGCAAACACGCCAACAACACCTCTCTATGCTTATCTACAAACGAATCATCTCCCGTATGAACCCAGTATACCCCCGCGCACAGCACCCAGTTGGTCAGCTGCTCACATGTCATGTAGGAGAAGCATTTTCGGTCAATCCCTCCACACTCATAGCACGAATATTGCGGCGGACTGAACGTGTTGCCCACTCCCATGTCATGCGTGAAAGAGAGCCCTCCTTCATGCAGTTCGCCCGGAGCGCTCGGCTCAAATATCTCGTCATGATACGAATAGCGTTGCACAAAATGCTCCAACACATTGCGCACCGTCCAAGGATGATAACGCAACTCAAAGAAGAGCATATCGACCGTCAGGTCCAGCGTGTTAATCATCAGATACTCGCCTTCATTGACCACCCACAGGGGAGCGCCGTTATCCAACCACTGCGTAGATCCATAGTAACTGTGCGTAGCATGCGCCACCAGAAATTGCTGTGCCTCCGACAGCCCACTTGCCCGCAACTCTTCATCCCGCTTGCGCGCCAGCGCCATATAAGGCTCACACTGGTCGAGTGCAAACTTCAACACCTCATCCAGTCCTTTAAAGTAACGCGTATACCAATAAGATGCTGGATGATTAAAGGTCACATTCCCCGACCGAAAATACCCCAGCGCAATCAGCAACGTCTTACTCTCTCCAGCAGGCACCCGCACAGATAGCCCCGCAATCGGTGCTAATAAAAAATTAGGCGTCGTGTGGCTGCGCTCCAACGCCTGTTCCACACCAAAATCAATAAACTCTTCCGCTGCTTCCTCCAAACAAGCAAATCCCCAATTTCCTTTTGACGATGCACCCCGAAGCCCCGTCTTTCCTGAAAACGGCATCCACGGCGTCGAACTATGATGCGCAAAGAAAAGCTCCCACTCCTCAGAGCTACTATTTTCTACTGTGATCTCCAGCAGCGTAGCTGGGCACGCAGCAAATGCCAACGCCTCACGCGTTGCCTCCATCGGATCCGGAATTTCACCAAACGGCGAATAAACCGTTGCCTGAATTCCCTCCGCAGAAAAACGGTCTGTTGCCCAACTATAATCCCGCTGCATCTCACCAGCACCAAACACATGGTTGGACGTATGGCCCTCCTCACTATGGACAAAACGTTCCGACTCGCTCTCTTTGTCTTCAAAAAACGGGAAAGCATGCAGTACGCCCGCAGCGGTTCTATATCCAATAAAAACCGCACTTTCGGCCGGCGAACCGCGCTCCAACGCCATGCCCCCCGAAGCCCCAAAACGCCCAATTGTAAACGACCCATGCGCTCCCATAGGAGAGTGCTGAGCATGATACGATATAGAATAGTCATTTTTCATAATATGAAGTTATTTTTTCTTGTTATACCTATATTGGTAAATTATTAAATCAGCATAAATGAACACACAATCACCTCGCATGAATCCAGCGCAATTTTCACTGGCTTGTTATTCCGTGCGGATCGACTAACTTATCGTGCAACGAACCCGTCAACGGCTGCGGTACATGGTAGTTGAACCTTACATTTGTCTCATCCATTGGATGCATATGCGTTTTAAAAAAAGGCAACTCACCGTCCGCTCGCACGTAATCCCCCTGTGACTTCATCCAATCAAAAAGTACCCGCCGCAACCGCGCCTGAACCTCAGCAACCGATTCGGCACCAGCGATGTTTTCAAGTTCAAACGGGTCAGCGGCAAGATCATACAACGCTTCCTCGTCCCAGTCTGAAAACCGCAGCGCATCTCGCCGTCGAAAATAATCAATCGGCTTGCCCGCCGCCTCATCTCTCCGCAACCGCTCGGCTGAATTAAAACTGAATATATACTGATACCGGCCATCACTCACTGACCGCTGCGGAAATAACGATCGATCCTGGATTCCCTGTGACTCACCGACACCAAACACATACGCGCGCCCCGCCTGCACGTCTCCCCGCCATAGAGGCAACAAGCTCTCGCCATCCAGACCATCCGGCACCCGTCCGCCAGCCAACTCAATAAACGTCGGCACCAAATCCGCTAAGCTCACCAACGCATCCGACCGTCCCGCACGCACAAGCCCGGGGCCCCGCACCATCATAGGAACCCGCAGCCCCGAAGCATACACCGTAAACTTACCCCGGAACATTCCATGATCTGCCACATATACAACCACTGTATTCTCCGCAAGCCCATGCGTCTCCAGCAATGCCAGCACCCGCTCAAATTCATGCTCACCCGCCTCAATATTCGCATAATAACGGGCGGTATATTTCCGCTCTTCCACCGAAGAATTTCGAAACGGCTCTAATGCTACCTCCTCCGGACTAAACCGACTCTCCTTAAAAAACGGACCGTGCGGATACTCACTCGCCACCACCATACAAAACGGCTCGTCCGACTCCTTAAAAAAACGCTCCATCTTCTCAAACGGGAGGGATGGTCTCGGCCGATTCTCTACTTTTTCCGGCGGAAACCAATCACACCAACCAAACTGTGCCACCGGTTTCACATGCGACTTACCCGCCAAAACCACCTCATATCCCAGCGGCTGCAAATGTCCCGGCAACGTTCGAACCCCCGGACGAATCGCGGTATGATTAATAAAACACCCGTTACGAACCGGATATAAACCCGTATACATCATCGAACGACTCGGCGCACAAATAGCCTGCCCCGTAAAGGCCCGATCAAAAACCAACGACTCCCTCGCAAACCGATCCGTTGCCCTTGTTGGAACTGATCTATTACCATACGATCCATAATCAAAAACACTCTGATCATCCGCAATAAACAGTAGAATATTCGGCTTCTGCAACGCCGCCGCCCCCGACAGATGCATCAAAAAAAATACGCCCCACAATACGTTAAACACCCGCCTCATAAATTTCCCCACTTTCGAATATACACGCATGTGCTTACGCACTCGCAACCTATCATGCAATCACTATATCCAAAAAAGCCCCTCCCCCCAAAAAAATACCCCCCACATTCTCAACGGCAAAAGGTTGTAATTACCCAGCGATCATTATAAGAACCGCCCATTGGAAACAGGTATGACAATCGTGCAAATCATTAAAACCCTTTTTGAAATCGCCCTAATGGGCGCCTTCACCTTCTCACTGCTCTACTTCATCATCACCCTCTTCGCCCTCGTCCACGCTCACCTAAGAGCGCCAGCATCTCGCCGGCACCCCCTTTTAAATGCACCCACAGTCACCGTCCAGATTCCCACGTACAATGAACTAGCCGCCCTAAACTGCGCCCAGCGCTGCCTCCAGTTCGATTATCCCACCGACAAACTCCAAATCATCATCGGTGACGACAGCAACGACCCACACATTTCTGAAAAGATTGACCAGTTTGCCGCTCAAAACCCCCGCATCCAAATCAGCCGCCGCGGCGGTAATGCAGGCTTCAAGCCCGGCAACCTCAACGCCATGCTACCCCACTCCACCGGCGACTACCTGCTCATCCTCGACTCCGACTTTCTCCCCAAACGCGACTTCCTAGCCCGCCTCGTACAACCCGTCATAGACGACCCCGAACTCGCCGGCGTCCAAGCCGGCTGGCGCGTCCTAAACGTCCGCAACAACCTCAGCACCCTCATGGGTACCGGCATCGTTAATGTCGTCCACGCCATCCTTATGCCCTTCATGTATGAAGTCACCCGCCATGTCATCTTCTGCGGTTCCGGAGAACTGATTCGCAAAAAAGATCTACTTGAGCTCGGCGGCTGGACCGAAGGCGCACTAACCGAAGATGTCGACTACTCCCTGCGCCTCATCACTGCCGGAAAGCGTATCGCCTACCTCAGCGATCTGCGCATCCGATGCGAAGTTCCCTACACCGCACACGACCTCTTTCGCCAGCAGATGCGCTGGGCATACGGTGTTGTACGCGCCTTCATGCTCCACTTCAAAAAACTCCTCCGCTCCCAACTCATACAAAAGCGGGTCAAGTGTGCCACCCTCATTTTTAGCAGCGGATACATCATGATCTCGCTGCTTCTACTAACAACCATCTTCGGCACCCTCAACCTCCTCTGCGGCCTCTTCGGATTCGACCCCTCCACCGCCGCCTCCTCCACCTATACCATCGGCCATTTCATCTACGACAGCACCCTCAACCTCATTCTCACCGGAGGCATGCTGCTCAGCTCCCTTGCCGCCGGCTTCATTAACGGGTTCGGCTTTCGCAGTCTCGGGCGCCTATTCATTGCGGCACTCACCGTCGGCTTCATCTGCATGTTCTTCGTCGGACGCGGCATCTTCACCGCCTGGCTCGGCCTACCCATGAAATGGTTCATGCTGCGAAAAGCCGGAAACGAACGCACGGCATGAGCACCCCCCTACACTACACCCTCCTCGGCACCGGCGGTTCCCACGGCACACCCAGCATCGGCTGTGACTGCCCCGTCTGTACCTCAACCAACCCCAACAACCGCCGGCGCCGCTGTAGCCTCCACATCCACTGTGCCGAAACCCACCTCGTCATTGACACCCCCCCCGACTTCCGCGAACAGGTCCTCACCTTCGGCGTTCCTCACATCGATGCACTACTCCTCACCCATGCCCACGCCGACCACATCATGGGCTTCGACGACGTCCGCCGCTTCTCCCACGCCCACTCAGACGGACTCCCCGTATACGGCAATGCCAACACCCTCCAACAAATGCGAAAAAAATTCGACTATGTCCTCGAGCCTGGCTACGACCGCTTTGCCACCCCCAACATCCAGTTCATCCCCCTCGAAACAGAACCCATTCATATTGGCC
>CAXGYR010000019.1:0-24276 GCA_964014015.1 uncultured Kiritimatiellaceae bacterium | reverse complement strand
GGGGGGTGATCGGGGATTTGGCGGGTTATGCGGCGGCCTCTTTTTTGCGAGGTGTTCCGTTTGTGCAGGTGCCGACTTCATTGCTGGCGATGGTGGATAGTTCGGTGGGGGGCAAGACGGGTATTAATTTGGTGGAGGGTAAAAATTTGGTAGGGGCGTTTCATCAACCTGCGTTGGTGTTGGCGGATTTGGCAACGTTACGATCGTTACCGGAGCGAGAGTTTCGAGCGGGTATGGCAGAGGTTGTTAAGTATGGAGTGATTCGGGATGCGGCGTTTTTTGAGCGGATTGAGCGGGAGTTGACGTTATTGCATCCAGCGGGGGATGCCCAGCGGCTGGCGGAAGTGGTGGGGCGTTGTTGTGAGATTAAAGCTGAGGTGGTTGCGGCGGATGAGCGAGAGGGTGGCTTGCGGGCTATATTGAATTTTGGGCATACGTTGGGTCATGCGATAGAGAACTGTGCGGGGTATGGGGCACAGTATATACACGGTGAGGCGATTTCGGTGGGAATGGTGTATGCGGCGGGGCTTTCTGAGGTGTGTTGTGGGTTGTCGGTATCGGATGCGGAACGGATAGAAGCGTTGTTACGGGAGCTGGCGTTGCCGGTGCGGGCGGCTGAATTGGAGTGGAAGCATTTACGTGCGGCGATGGGTGTGGATAAAAAGACGGTGGCGGGCGTTCCGCGGTTTGTGTTGGCGGAGAAGATAGGATCGGTTTCGGTGGGTCATGCGGTGGGGGAAGATCAGTTGGAAGCGGGCTGGAATGCGATGATCTGATGCAGGAGCGGCTAGCCTATATTGCGTTGAATATGATGCCGGGTATCGGTCCGGTTGGGGTACGACGTTTGATTTCAGCATTGGGTTCGCCAGCGGCGGTTTGGTCGGCAACAGAGGAGGAGTTGCTGGCAGTTCGGGGGATGGGTGATAAGACGGTGGGGCGACTTTTACGGGATCGGGATTCGGTTGATCCGGAGGCGGAGGAGCGACGGGCGATAGCGTTGGGCGTGTCGTTAGTTACTCCGCTGGATATGGGGTATCCGAAGCAGTTGTCTACACTGCATGATCCGCCGCTGGTGTTGTATGTGCGGGGATCGTTGGAGGCGACGGATACTCGTTCGGTGGCGGTGGTAGGATCGCGGTCGGCGTCGGCGTATGGATTGGCAACGGCGGATCGGTTGGGCTATCAGCTGGGGCAGTGTGGAGTGTGTGTAGTGAGTGGATTGGCGCGGGGAATTGATCAGGCGGCGCATCGGGGTGCGTTGAAGGGGGGCGGTCGAACGGTTGCGGTACTGGGTAGCGCGATAGATCGGCTGTATCCGGCGGAGAGCGAGGGATTAGCGGAGGAGATTGCGCGGCAGGGGGCGGTGGTGAGTGAATATCCGTTGGGGCGGGAGGCGGATCGGCAGACGTTTCCGTATCGGAATCGGATTGTGAGTGGGTTGAGTTTGGGAACCGTGGTGGTGGAGTCGGATCGAAAGGGGGGTTCGATGCATACGGCGGAAGCGGCGATGGAGCAGGGGCGGGCCGTGTTTGCGGTGCCGGGGCGGGTGGATTTGCCGGGGTCGCGGGGGCCGCATTATCTGTTGAAGAATGGGGCGCGGTTGGTGGAGTCGGCGGAAGATGTACTGGCGGAGTTTGAGTTTGATATGCCGCAACTGACAGAGGCGGAGGGGATGCCTGCGGTGAGCATGGAAGTGGTGTTGAGCCCGGAAGAGCGGCGAGTGATGGAGGCGTTGTGGCAGGCGCCGTTGCAGGTTGATGAGTTGGGTCGGGCGTGTGCGTTATCGAGCTCGGTGTTGAGCGGAATTTTGTTGAGTTTAGAGATGAAGCGTGTGCTTCGTTCGCTGCCGGGTGGGGTAGTGGAGTTGAGAAGTGAGATTCGGAATTTAAAGGAAGTGGAGTAAAGAGATGAGTAAGAGTTTGGTTATTGTGGAGTCGCCGGCGAAGGCGAAGAAGATTAATTCGTTTTTGGGTACGTCGTTTGTGGTGATGGCTTCGGTAGGACATGTGCGTGATTTGCCGCCGAAAAAGTTGGGCGTGGATCCGGAGCAGGGTTTTGAGCCGGAGTATACGGAGACGACGCGGGGCAAGAAGATTTTGAAGGAGCTGAAGGAGGCGGCGAAGGGGTGCGAGAAGGTGTATTTGGCGCCGGACCCAGACCGAGAGGGGGAGGCGATTGCTTGGCATTTGTTTGAGGCGTTGAAGAAAACAGTGCCAGAGGATCAGTTTTATCGGGTGACGTATAATGAGATAACGAAGTCGGCGATTCTGGAGGCGTTTGAGCAGCCGAAGAAGATTGATATGGATCGGGTGAATGCGCAACAGGCGCGGCGGGTGTTGGATCGACTGGTGGGCTTTCAGGGGTCGCCGGTGGTGCGGCGTCAAATTCGGGGGGCGAGTAGTGTGGGTCGTGTACAGACGGTGGCGTTGCGACTGGTAGTGGAGCGTGAGCTGGAGATTGAGGGCTTTTCGCCAGAGGCTTATTTTACGGTGGGTGCGGAGGTGCGTAAGCAGGTGGCTCCGCTGGATCCGTTTTTACTGAAGCTGGCGCGCATTAACGATGAACCGGTGGGGGCGAAGGATCGTAAGCTATTGCCGGGTGCGGTGCGGAGTGCGGAGCAGTTGGCGGCGATTCAGGAGGAGTTGGCGGCGGACGTGTTGCACGTGTCGGATATTGTGACGAAGGAGGTGACGCGGCGGGCGCGGCCGCCGTTTATCACAAGTACGCTGCAGCAGTCGGCTTCGGGGGCGTTAAGTTTTGCTCCGGCGCGGACGATGGGGCTGGCGCAGAAGTTGTATGAGAGTGGGTTGATTACCTATATGCGGACAGATTCGTTTAATATCGCGCAAAGCGCGTTGAGTGAGTGCCGGACATTTGTAGAGGCGACGTATGGTAAGGAGTATCTGCCGGAGAAGCCGAATGTGTATAGTCGGAAGGGAGCGGCGGCGCAGGAGGCGCATGAGGCGATTCGACCGACGGATGTGACGGTGCGGCCGGGGGCGGAGGGCGTGAAGTTGGAGCCGGCGGAGCAGAAGCTTTACAAGTTGATTTGGGATCGGTTTGTGGCGTGTCAGATGGTACCGGCGCGGATTTCGCGACGGACGGTGGAGGCGACAGCGGGCAAAGAAAATGTCTATCTGTTTCGGGCGACTTCCTCGGATATACTTTTTCCTGGCTACATGAAGGTGAGCGGAATGGAGGCGGCGGCAGATCGGCCGAAACAGGGCGAGGAAGCAGAGGAGGAGGGGCAACTTCCGCCATTGGAGAAGGACGAGCCGCTGGAGGTGCTGGATTGGTTGACGGAGCAGAAGGAGACTAAGCCGGTGGCGCGTTATTCAGAGGCGTCGTTGATCAAAGCGCTGGAGGAGAATGGTGTGGGTCGCCCGAGTACGTATGCGGCGATTATGTCGAAGCTGGATGAGCGGGAGTATGTGGAGAAGGAGAAGCGATCGCTGGTTCCAACGACGTTGGGTCGAGAGTTGGTGGGGCTGGTGAAGCGGACGGAGGAGAAGCTGAAGAGTGGAAATAAGACCGATCTGTTTGAGGTAAATTTTACGGCCGATATGGAGACAAGGCTGGATGCGGTTGAGGAGGGGAAGGTGGAGTGGACGCAGATGATGGAGGAGTTCTATCCCTCGCTGCTGGAGTGGATTGACCATGCGAAGGAGACGGCAGATCCGGTATGGGTGGCGCGCTGTCTGGAGGCGTTGTCGCAGGTGCAGGAGTGGGCGGAGCCGGTGAAGACGGCAAAGCGGACGTATGATGATCGCAAGACGTTTGAGGATGTGAAGGAGACGACGGAGGCGGGTGAGTTGTTGTCGAAACGGCAGGGGGAGATGCTCTTTAAAATGTGTTGCCGGTATTTCCATCAGGTGCCGGAGGCGCTGGCGAAGGAGCTTGAGCTTCAGGAGCCGGAGTCGGTTCGGGCGGATACACCGCGGAAGCTGGATCTGTTTGCAGGGGTAACGTTTGAAGAGGCGAAGAAGGTCGGCAAGCGAGTGTATGACGATGGTAAGTTTGTTGCGTCGCTGCGTGAGCAGGTTGAGATGGGCAAGCGGTTGAGTGATCGGCAGGTGTCGTTTCTGGACTCGCTGTTGGGTAAGTATGGGGATCAGATTGAGAATTTTGAGGCAATCAAGGCGGAGTTGAAGTTGGGCGAGCAGGCGAAGGCAGATGCCGACCCGACAACGGCGCCGGTTCTGGAGTTGATGGCGCAGATTACGGAGTGGGCGGAGCCGACGACGCGGGGTAAGCGAGAGTATAATGACCGTTCGTTTTATGATTCGCTGGCTACGCAGTTTAAAGGCAAAGGAGCGCTTAGTGAGCGGCAGTTGGCGGCGCTGAAGAAAATGGCGGCGCGCTATGCGGATCAGATTCCGAGTTATCTGGATCGGCAGGAGGAGCTTGGGCTTCCGGCACCGCGTAAGCCGAAGGCGAAGAAAGCGGAGGCGGATAGCTAGATGGACGATCCGGATGTTACGGCTTTTGTGCGCTATTTGGAGGGGGAGAAGGATGCCTCGGCGCATACAGTTGATAATTATCTGATCGATATCCGGCAGTTTTGTGAGCTGCACTGGGGAACGGAAGCAACCGCTCCGTTTGCATGGCATACGGTCGAGCGGTTGGATGCGCGTCGGTTTCTAATGGAATTTCAGAAGATGGATCTGGCTCCGGCCACTACGGCACGAAAGCTGTCGGCACTGCGCTCTTTTTTTCACTTTATGGTGCGTGAGAAGCGGGTGGAGAAAAATCCGTTTAAGGGATTGAGTGCGCCGCGTCGGGGGCGTGCGTTACCAAAGGTGTTAACAGCGGATGAGGCAATTCAGTTGCTCGAAGCACCGGAGAAGCTGGTGGGTGTGCGCGAGAGTGATTCGGCAGTTCGTCGGGCGTGGAAGCAGTATGCGGGGGTGCGAGATCGAGCTATTTTGGAGCTGTTATACAGTACCGGTATGCGGGTGCATGAGCTGGTGGAATTGGGCGAGCCGCAGTTGGATTTACTGGGAGGGTCAGCGCGGGTGCGGGGTAAGGGTAAGAAGGAACGGCTCTGTCCGTTGGGCGTGTATGCCTTAGAAGCGTTGCAGGTAGCACTGGAGGCGCGGGCGGGCGTTGCGGATCAGCAGGGGTGGACGGAAGTGAATCGGCTACCGCTTTTTTTAAACCGGCAGGGGGGAGCACTTTCGGTTCGTTCGGTGGAGCGGTTGATGAAGAAATATGTGGTGGCGTGTGGGTTGAATCCGGAGCTGACACCACATAGCTTACGGCACAGTTTTGCGACGCATATGCTGAATGAGGGCGCGGAGTTACGTGCCGTGCAAGAGTTGCTGGGACATGCCTCGCTTTCTACGACGCAGATTTACACGCATGTTTCGATTGAGCGGTTGAAAGAGGTGTATGAGCGGGCACATCCGCTTGGTCAGAATTGATGAAGTTTGTCGCTTGCCAAGCGGAGATGAATCATACATTTTTTCACCCCTTTTAAGTCGGGGTGTGGCTCAGCCTGGTAGAGCGCTTCGTTCGGGACGAAGAAGTCGCTGGTTCGAATCCAGTCACCCCGACCACTCTTTATTCGCAATGCTGCGCTTCAGTCGATCAGGTCCTCGATACTTGGGATAACACTACAGTGCTGTTGAAAACGTTATTTTATATGAGCTAGGTGATGGTATGCTTGTTAATGCGAGTAAGTTGTCACGGAAACAGGTCGTATTCGAAAATGTTCGTACAACTCCCAAAGAATATTGGAAAGTAGCAAGCCGAGTCATGTAACACGTAAGATCGGAAGGGGATGAAAGGATGGAATTTAAAAAAGTAGTAGTACTGGTTTTGATCAGCGCACAGCAGATACTCGATGCCGTGCCTACGGATAAGATTTCCGAGGAGCATTCGAGGATTGAAACAACTTTTTTGGCAGTTGACTGTGAAAAAAGGGTTGTCGGTGAGATTCCATTTTACGTGGATACGTATCGTGATGTGTTGGCTATTAATGCTGGGAATCCGGCCTATCGCGATGCCTATGCTCAGGCTGCGTTGACGTGGACAGGTGCAACTGGCACGTATGACCTTCGGCTCGAAACGTTGGGAGAGGTGGATGGCAATAGCGATTACCGTGTATGGGTGGGTAATCAGATGGTAGGGGTCGCACTAAATATCCCAACGGAGATAGATTATGCTCCTCAGTATTTTATTTTTCGTGATGTAGAGCTCTCAAAAGGGTGTACGATTACAGTCGAAGCAGCCGCTCGGTCTAATGATAAAGTACCGGAGGGGGATGGTTATGCCTATGCCCGCGGGCGTTGGAAAAGTCTCATGGTTTTAAAAAACTAAAGAAAGCTATGCATGCGCGCATGACTATTGTCGATTCATAGAGATTCAGTAATAGTTCGTAAATTATCATTAGTAACAGAGAGAAAAAGATGGATGTTGTAGTAGATACTACAAAGGCACAGAGAATTGGGAAACGTCAAGTTCACTTGGATTTTCATACGTCGGAACACTTTCCGGAAATTGGAAAACGGTTTTCAAAAAAGCAGTTTCAAGAGGCACTACAAGCCGCAAACCTGGATGGGATTAATATTTTTGCTAAATGCCATCACAGCTGGAGCTACTATCCAACGGAGGTTGGTCAGATGCACCCGAATCTGGATTTTGATCTGCTGGGAGCTCAGATTGAAGCGTGTCATGAGATCGGCGTGACCTGCCCGATCTACTACACCTTTGGCTGGTCTTGCAACGATGCCGAAGCGCATCCGGAATGGTGTGTGCGTGATCGGAAGGGAAACATAGTCACCAGTGACGTGTGGCCGGAGGATGCGAAGGGGGATGACCCAAAGCCGAGCTATCAGTGGAAATTTTTATGTGCGAACACCGGCTATCACGATCACATCATGGAACAAGTGGAGGAGATTTGTAAGCGCTATCCCGTTGTCGACGGTCTCTGGTTTGATATCTACATGTCGTTTCGCCACTGTTTCTGCGATGTCTGTAAGGCGGAGATGGAAGCAAAGGGAATCGATAGGGATGATGATGAGGCGGTCGGCGCGTTCAACGTTAGTGTGATGGATCGGCATCAGAGGGCGCTTCGGGAGTTGATTACACAATACCATCCAGCGGCGGTGGTCTTCTTCAATGGAACTACGGCGATTGAGAACGAGTTGAACTTCTGCCATCAAGCCTACGAGAATAATACCATGCAGGATCTGGAAGATCTGCCGACAACTTGGGGCGGCTACGATAAGTTGCCTTTGCAGTCCAAGCATTTCCTAAATGCTGGCTGGCCGATCACGGCGATGAGCGGCAAGTTCCATAAGGCGTGGGGAGAGTTCGGCGGCTTTAAGCATCCGAATGCGTTGAAATATGAAGCGGCCTCTATGATTGCTTGGGGTGCAAACTGCAACTTTGGAGACCAGCTTCACCCGTGCGGGGAGATGGATATGGCGACCTATCGCAACATCGGGACGGCGTATGATTATGTCGAACAGATTGAGGCGTACGGACTGGGTGGAATGCCGGCGGCGCGTGTAGGACTTTGGCGCGGTTACGATGTGAGCCACGATGAGGGGTTGGCAAAGATGCTGCTTGAAACACAGATCAACTTTGATATCGCCAACTTCTCGAAGGACTTCAGCGAGTTTGATGTGGTGTTGGTACCCGGAATGGCCTGTTTGAGAGAAGATGCCGCCGCGCGCCTGAATGCCTTTGCGAAAAACGGCGGCTATCTGTTGGTACTGGGTGACGGTGCGCTGAACAAAGAGCGTACCCAGGTGCTGCTTGATATCGGGGCAACGTATGAAGGGGATGCCACGTACGATATTGACTATCTGGTGGTAGGCGATGAGCTGCAAGAGGGACTGGTGGAAACACCGTTTCTTAACTATAAGCCAGCGATACGCATGAAGCCAGCAGTGGAGACAGAGGTGCTAGCAGCGATTCGTGAGCCCTACTTCAAGCGGACGTATGATACCTATACCTCGCACTTGAATACACCCTATCAGCTGGACGATGCTGAGCACCCGGGGATTCTGCGCAGCGGAAATGTGATCTACTTCGCCCACGAGCTTGACCTGATGTATTATAACAGCGGTGCGCGGCTGCATCGCGATCTGCTGATCAATGCACTCAAGCAGGTTCATACCAAGCCGATGGTAGAGACGGAACTGCCAAGTACCGGACGCATTAGCCTGCTCCATCAGGCAGATGAGAAGCGGTATGTGGCGCACTTGTTGTACGCTTCGCCGATTCAGCGGGGTGAGTGCGAGGTGATTGAAGATCTGCCACCGCTCTTTAATGTCGGTATCACATTCGATTTACCTGTGGATGTGAAAAAAGCGACCCTGATACCGGCGATGCAGGAGCTTCCAATTGAGGAACAAGACGGGAAGTATAGCGTGACGGTGCCCAGCTTTTCCTGTCACTGCGCGGTATCGTTTGACTACGAATAAGGAGATAGATTATGGGAGCATACGCAATTGGATTGGACTACGGAACCAACTCGGTACGGGCCATTATTGTTGATTGTGCGGATGGAACTATTCTCGGCTCACATGTATATGGATATGCACATGGCGACATGGGTGTGATGGGAGATCTGAAAGACCCGAACGTGGCGCGGCAGCATCCGGCGGACTATCTCGAGGGATTGGAGCTGACCGTGAGGGGTGCTTTGGCGGAGGCGGGCGTCGATGCTGGGCTGCTGGTTGGGATCGGGGTAGACGCGACCGCCAGTACACCTATTCCTGTCGATCAAAACGGTGATGCGCTGGCGTTATCCGAACCGTTCAAAGAGCATCCGGCAGCAATGGCGTGGCTGTGGAAAGATCATACTGCTGGGGACGAGGCAAACGAGATTACGGAAAAAGCACGGGCGATGCGTCCGGAATATCTAGCGAAATGTGGAGGTACGTATTCATCGGAGTGGTATTGGTCGAAGCTGCTGCGGTGCGCGCGAACGGCGCCGGAGGTTTATGAGGCGGCCTTCACCTGGATTGAGTTGCCGGACTGGATTCCGTTTGTATTGACAGGCTCACAGACGCGTTGCCTTTGTGCTGCGGGGCATAAAGGACTATATAGCCCAGAGTGGAATGGCTTTGCCGATAGCGAATTTCTTGGTGCGGTTGATCCGTGCTTGGTTCGGATTCGAGAGACGCTACCGGATGAGGCCCAGCACATTGGCCATGTTGCTGGAACGCTCTCGGCAGCGTGGGCGGAAAAGTTGGGGCTACCGGAAGGTATTCCCGTTGCGGTCGGGACGATAGACGCACATGCCGGCGCAGTAGGTTCGGGTGTTAAGCCGGGGACGATGGTCAAAATCATCGGAACATCCACGTGTGATATTGCGGTGGCTTCGCTAGACACCCAGTTGCCGGATATTCCGGGTATTTGCGGTGTTGCGTACGAATCGGTACTGCCGGGATGTTATGGGCTGGAAGCGGGTCAATCGGCGGTAGGAGATATTTTCAATTGGTTTGTGCATAAAATGGAGCCGGGTGGGGGTGCACAGCATGCCGAGTTGGGAGAAGAAGCCCTCTTGTTGAAACCGGGTGAATCCGGTTTGTTGGCGCTTGATTGGGAGAACGGAAATCGATCGACGCTAACCGATCCAAAGTTGACGGGTTTGATTCTGGGTCTGTCTCTGCATACTACTCCGGCGGAAATATTCCGGGCGTTGGTTGAAGCGACGGCCTTCGGCGCACGGGTGATTATTGAACGTTATAAGGAATATGGTGTGCCGATTGAACGGGTGATTAATTGCGGTGGGGTTGCACTGAAAAGTCCGTTGACGATGCAGATTTATGCGGATGTGCTGGGCTGTTCGATGGAGGTCTCCGCGAACGAACAGAGCTGCGCACTTGGCGCGGCGATGGCGGGATCGGTTGTTGGCGGGGTTTATTCAGACTTTGTCAAAGCGTCGGCGGCGATGACAGGTGTGATGGATAGGGTATATGAGCCAATTAAGGAAAACCAAGCGGTTTATGATCGTCTCTTCGTGCTCTATAAAAAACTACATGATCTGTTCGGTACGGAAGAGTATGCTGAAAATCAGTTTGGGTTGATGAAAGAGCTGATCGATATTCGAGATGAGGTGCGCAATGGTTGAAGGCTATATTTTTGATATGGACTGGCGGTGAGACCGATAAAGATAACTCGGAACGGGACAACGATCCGGTCTGCCGACCGATTCTCGGCTATTCGGCCTATCAAACCGATGGAAATCGATTGGCACAAAACCCTCGCGAGAGTCAGCAGCTCAAGATCGGCTATCCGAGCCATTGAAGAGAGTTAAATCGTTTTTAATACGATATATTGAATCACGCTTTGGTAATTATTGGATCTCAAGCTTTGATCTGTTTCCTCTTGCTGATTGGAGGTAAATAGATAGTGTTTCCATCTAAATTAAGAGCGTTGGAGTGTTGCGTGAAACCGTTTTTGGATGAAAATTTTTTGCTGCAGAGTCGTACGGCGGAGACGCTATTTCATGAGTATGCAGCGTCGATGCCGATTTTTGATTATCATTGCCATTTGCCGCCGGAGCAGATTGCGGCGGATTATCAGTGGGATAACCTGGGCGAGATTTGGCTGGCGGGCGACCATTATAAATGGCGGGCGATGCGTACCAACGGGGTAGAGGAGCGGCTGATTACGGGCGCAGCTTCTTGGAAAGAGAAGTTTGATGTGTGGGCGGCAACGGTGCCGCATACCTTGCGCAATCCGCTCTATCATTGGAGTCACCTTGAGCTACGGCGCTATTTTGGCATCGAGATGCTCTTGTCGGCGACGACAGCGGATGAGATCTATGAGGCGGCGACGGCGCAGCTGCGGACATCGGCTTTTTCGGCCCGGAATTTGATGCGGACTATGCAGGTGCGTGCGGTTTGTACAACGGATGATCCGGTAGATGATCTGGCGCATCATCTGCGGATTCGTGAGGATGGGTTTGAGGTGAAGGTGTTGCCGACTTTCCGGCCAGACCGGGCGATGAATCTGAGTGATACTTCGGCTTGGAAAGATTATCTGAAGAGGTTAGAGGCGGCAGCGGAGCTGCCGATTAATAGTTATGCGGCGCTGCTGGAGGCGATTGAGCGGCGGCATGCTTTTTTTCATTCGGTTGGCGGACGGCTTTCGGATCATGGGGTTTTGTATGTGCCGGATGCGGATGCGACACCGGCTGAACTGGAGGCGATTTTTCAGCGGGCGATGCGCGGGGAAGCAATCGGGCTGGAGGAGCGTGAAAAATTTGAGGCGGTCTTCCTCGCTGAGGTGGGGCGGATGAATCATGCTCGTGGCTGGGTGCAGCAGTTTCATGTGGGAGCATTTCGGAACAATAACCGGCGGATGTTCCATGAGCTGGGAGCGGATACGGGATTTGATTCGATTTCAGATGCTAGGCAGGGGCCGGGGTTAATCCGGTTGCTGGACGGACTGGATGCTTCGGATGAGTTGGCGAAGACGATTTTGTATAACCTTAACCCGAGCGATAATGAGTTGATGGCGACGATGATTGGCAATTATCAGTCGGGTGGAGTTGCGGGTAAGATGCAGTTTGGTTCGGGGTGGTGGTTCCTGGATCAGAAGGAGGGAATGGAGCGGCAAATGAATGCGCTCTCTGCACTGGGATTGCTGAGCCGTTTTGTGGGTATGCTGACGGATAGTCGCTCGTTTCTTTCGTATCCTCGGCATGAATATTTCCGGCGGATTCTGTGTAATATAATCGGTCGGGATGTGGAGCAGGGTGAGTTGCCGAATGATATCCCACTGTTGGGGCAGATGGTAGAGGATGTCTGTTTTCATAATGCGAAAAATTATTTTGGTATCGAACTTCAGGAGAGATGATGAACGAGCTTTTTGATATTAGAGGTCGGGTAATTGCGGTGACGGGTGCAACGGGTGTGCTGGCGGGTGGGGCGGCGCTCTATTTGCAGCGGCAGGGGGCGCATGTGGTGTATATGGGGCGTAATACCGAGAAGCTTGAGGCGGTGATGGTGGAGGCCCGGACGATTTCGGAGCAGTGCAGTTCGTGTGTGTGCGATGTGATGGATCAGGCGGCATTGGATACGGCGTACGAGCAGGTGATGGCGCAGACGGGGCGGGTGGATGTGCTGATCAACGGTGCGGGGGGCAATATGCCGGGCGCTACAGTGGGTCCGGAGCAGGATGTCTTCGATCTGGATATGGAGGACTATTCGCGGGTGTTGGATCTTAATTTGAAAGGAACCGTGATGCCCACGATGACCTTTGCGAAAGCGTTCAAGGCACAGGGTTCGGGATGTGTGGTGAACTTCTCTTCGATGTCTGCGGCGCAATGTTTGACGCGGGTATTGGGCTATTCGAATGCGAAGGCGGCGATCGATAACTTTACGCGGTGGATGGCGACCGAGATGGCCAATAAATATGGTGACGGCGTGCGGGTGGTGGCACTGGCACCCGGCTTTTTTGTGAGTGATCAGAATCGTGCGTTGCTTATAAGCGCGGATGGCTCGTATACAGAGCGGGGGCAGCAGGTGATCAATAAAACTCCGTTTCGGCGTTTTGGTGAGGCGGAGGAGGTGTATGGTACGATTCATTATCTTCTGTCGGATGCGGCTCGGTTTGTGACGGGGGTTACGGTGCCGGTTGATGGTGGCTTTTCGGCGTTTACCGGAGTTTGACTATGGATAAAAAAAAATATGCTTTGGTGGTGCCTTCGAGCATGGGTGTGCGGTTGACACCACTTGATTCGCAGCCGTTTCACAGCAGTGATACATTTAAAATGCAGGCGACGAGTGCTGAGAGCAATGTGGCGAGTGTGGTTTCGTCGTTAGGGCTGCCGGTGAAGGTGCTGACGGCGTTCGTGAAGGGGAGTCCAGTTGCTCAATTCATTAAGCAAAATTTAAAGAGCCGGGGGATGGACGTGGAGGGGCCTGAATTTGAACAGGATCATCCGTGGGGGTTGCGTCATCAGATCAACATGGCGGATAGCGGCTGGGGTATGCGCGGACCGCGGGTGCAGAATGACCGAGCAGGGGAAGTCGGGCGTGAATTGTCGGCGGCGGATTTTGATTTAGAGCGGATTTTCTGTGAGGAGGGGGTCGAAATAGTGCATCTATCGGGATTGATTGCAGCGCTTTCGGAAAAGACATCTGCATTTTGTCTGGAGGTGGCGCGCGTGGCACAGAAAAATGGGACGAAAGTCTCCTTTGATCTGAACTATCGGGCGAGTTTTTGGAAAGGGCGGGAAAAAGAGTTGTCGGCAACCTTTTCAGAGATTGCGTCGCGGGCGGATATTCTGATTGGTAACGAGGAGGATTTTCAACTCTGTTTGGGGATTGAAGGGCCGGAAGCGGGGGGTAGTGGTCTGGAGGAGAAAATTGAGGCGTTTAAGGAGATGATCGAGCGTGTGCTGTTGGCTTATCCAAATGCGACGTGGTTTGCAACGACATTACGTGAGGTGCACTCAGCGAATCGACATCTTTGGGGGGCATTGGTTACCCATGCGGGGGCATGGGACATTATTATGCCGCGGGAGATAGGTGTGCTGGATCGTATTGGTGGGGGAGATGGATTTGTTGGGGGGTTGCTGTATGGAATTTTGAAGGGCTGGAGCGTGGATAAATGTGCGCAATTTGGTTGGGCGAGCGGTGCGCTTGCCGCTACGTTAATCACTGATTATGCTCAACCGGCGGATGAGGAACAACTTTGGAGTATTTGGGAAGGAAACGCCCGCGTTAAGCGGTAGAGGAAAGAACGTATGAAAGCAGACATTGGATTAATTGGATTGGCAGTAATGGGAGAGAACCTGGTGCTTAACATGGAGAGCAAAGGGTTCACGGTGGCGGTGTTTAACCGGACAGTGGAAAAGGTAGAGGCGTTTGTTGAGGGGCGCGGCGCCGGCAAAAACCTGATCGGAGCGCGTAGTATCGAAGAGTTTGTGGCATCGCTGGAGCGTCCCCGGAAAGTGATGATGTTGGTGAAAGCGGGTGCGGCGGTCGATGCGCTGATTGAGCAGCTGATCCCGCACTTGGAAGAGGGTGATATTCTGATCGATGGTGGCAATACACATTTTCCTGATACGGTTCGCAGAGTTGAGTGGGTGGAAAGTAAGGGGCTACTCTACGTTGGAGCTGGTGTTTCGGGCGGCGAAGAGGGCGCGTTGAAGGGGCCTTCTATTATGCCGGGTGGCTCATCGGCAGCATGGGAGAAGGTGAAGCCGATTTTTCAGAAAATTTCGGCGCAAACGGAGAACGGCGAGCCGTGCTGTGATTGGGTGGGCGAAGGCGGTGCTGGGCACTTTGTGAAGATGGTGCACAACGGCATTGAGTATGGTGATATGCAGATGATTTGCGAAACGTATCAGCTGATGAAAGAGGGGTTGGGACTTTCTAATGAGGAGATGCACGAGGTTTTTGGTGCGTGGAATACGAGTGAGTTGGATAGTTATCTGATTGAGATCACGCGTGATATTCTCGGGTATAAAACCGATGATGGCGAAGCGGTAATCGATTCAATTCTGGATACAGCGGGGCAGAAGGGAACCGGGAAATGGACGGCGGTTTCGGCATTAGAGCTGGGGCAGCCGCTCACCTTGATCGGAGAGGCGGTTTTTGCTCGCTGTCTGTCGGCGCTTAAGGAGGAGCGGGTGGCGGCATCTGCAGTTCTCTCTGGACCGTCGGTTACGTTTGAGGGAGATAAGGCGGCGTTGATCGATGATATGAAGCAGGCGTTGTATGCTTCTAAAATAATCTCCTATGCGCAGGGATATCAGCTGATGCGGGAGGCGGCGAATGAGTATGGCTGGAAGCTGAACAACGGGGGCATCGCGTTGATGTGGCGGGGTGGCTGTATCATTCGGTCGGTCTTTTTAGGAAAGATAAAAGAGGCGTTTGATAACGACCCAGCGCTGGTGAATCTCTTGTTAGACCCATTCTTTAAAGATGCGGTAGAAAATGCGCAGGCGTCATGGAGACGGGTAGTGATGAAGGCGGTGGAACTGGGTATTCCGATGCCAGCAATCAGTGCGGCCTTGGCTTATTTTGATGGGTATCGTGCGGTGCGATTGCCGGCGAATCTGTTGCAAGCTCAGCGGGATTATTTTGGTGCGCACACCTATGAGCGAGTAGATAAAGCACGCGGTGAGTTTTTCCATACCAACTGGACTGGGCGGGGTGGAGATACGGCTGCTTCAACCTATAGCGTATAAAAGAGTCGAACGGGAGCGTGCATGATTAGCCAGTGTGGAGAGACGGTTTCAATCTCACCGGATGAGCTACAGGGGCTGGTCATCCAAGCTCTGGAAGCGGCACTGGAGCGGCGTGGTGTGTCCGCTCCGCTGGCAGGGAAGCGGGTGTTGTTGTTGCCGCCGGATCATACACGGCTGTATTCGATGGCGGGTCCGATTACGGCACAGGCGTTTGGTTGGTTGCAGGAACGAGGCGTGTTGGTCGATGTGATGCCAACGTTGGGCACGCATAATGCTATGAAGGAAGAGCAGTTGCGGATGATGTTTGGGGATTCCATTCCGCTGGATTGCTTTAAGGTTCACGATTGGCGAGAGGATGTGGTTCGGGTGGGTGAGATTCCGGGTGAGCTGTTGGCAACACTTTCGCAGGGTCGCGTTGATTATGCGGTGGACGTCGAGGTGAGTAAGCGTCTGTTTGAAGGGTATGATCTGATTGTTTCGATTGGACAGGTGGTGCCGCATGAGGTGGTAGGCATGGCCAATTATACAAAGAATATTGTGGTGGGTGCTGGCGGGTCAGATCTTATCAATAAGAGCCATTTTTTGGGTGCCGTGAGTAATATGGAGAAAGTGCTCGGGCGCACGGATTCACCGGTGCGCCGTCTGTTGAATTATGCGGCGGATACATTTTTAGGAGCGTTGCCGATTGAGTATATGCTGACGGTGATGGAGCAGGACGGATCGACGAGTGAGATACAGATGCGGGGCTTTTTTGCGGGCGATGGGGCTGCGGCGTATGAGGAAGCGTGTGCGCTTTCGCGCCGGGTGAACATCACATTGTTGGATCGTGAGCCGGCGAAAGTTGTGGTTTATCTCGATCCGCTAGAATTTCAAAGTACTTGGCTTGGCAATAAGGCCGTCTACCGTACCCGAATGGCGATCGCGGATGGGGGAGAGTTAATCGTGCTAGCTCCGGCTCTGAAGGAGTTTGGGGAAGATCCGACGATTGATCAGTTAATTCGACGGTTTGGATATAAGGGAACCGCGGCAACGTTGCAGGCGGTTGAGGGGCATGAGGCGTTGCGGGCTAACTTGGGGGCTGCCGCGCATTTGATTCATGGGTCATCAGAGGGTCGGTTTTCGATTACGTATTGTCCCGGGGATGAGGGGCTTTCGTGCGATGAGATTCGGTCGGTTGGTTTCGAGGCAGTGCCGTATCGCGAGATGATAGTTCGCTATAATCCTGAGCAGTTGCAGGAGGGGTATAATACGTTGCCGGACGGTGAAGAGGTTTTCTACATCAGCAATCCTGCGCTGGGGCTGTGGGCGTTTGAGGATAAGTTTCAGGTGTAATGTTGGGCTGTTGCTCTCCGAGCGGGGCTGAGAGCATTAGGGTTTTTGCAGACGATAGAAGCGCTGGTTCGATTCGATGGGCAGGGTGACTTTCCAGTTGTTGTTGAAAAAAGAGCGAGGGTTGGTGACGGCGGTCCATTCGGCAGGGGTTGTGAGGTTAGTGCTCATGTGCAGATTGTAGGGGCTGTGTTCGGTGGGCCAGAGCAGCTCAAGCTGATTGGTGCTGGTTTGTAGCTGCAGGAGCACGGGCGTTTCGATGGCAGGAAGGATGTAGTAGCGCATCATCTCTTCAGCTTGATTTACGTAGAGCGGCCATTCGAGATAGTTGCCCTGTGTGATAACAATGACCATATTCTCTTCTGGAAAGATGTTTATATATTGCCCGCCGTCACCGTCGGCGGAGAGGTAGGATGAGCCGTTGAGCTGCCGGTGCCAGAAATAGTAACTGTAGTCACCGGCGAAGGATTCGACCTGAATGGTGGATACCTCTTCCACCCACGCCTGTGGAATAATCTGTTGCTGATTCCATAGGCCATTGTTGAGATAGGTGATGCCGATTTTTAGCATGTCACGCGGGCGCATATACATGCGGGCACCTCCATCGGGATAGCCGTCGGGCTGGGATTGCCAATCGTAGTCGGTGATTCCAAGGGGAGAATAGAGATGGGTGTCGGCCCACGCTTGTATGGTGCCGTCTACGAGTGTGTCGAGTGCGCGTAGCAGCATATTGGGGCTGGCGCTATTGTAGACCCAAGCAGACTTAGGACCGTTGTTGGGGCGGCTGAGTAGAAATTCGGTGAAGTCGGAAGATTGCCAGAGAATTAATCGATATTTTTGAGATTGGTAAGCATCTACAATCGTCTGCTTTGGTATGAGATATTTATTCATTACATGGATGTGTTTGTGCCTCTCTGTTTTTTCGGAAACGGTGGTTGAAGTATCACCGACGGGTGCTTTTAAGACATTGATAGATGCGCGCGATGAAATACGACGCTTAAAAAAAATGGGGAGGCCTGCTCCTTACCGTGTGATTGTGCGTGAGGGACATTATGTTATGGAGCAGGGTTTGGTGTTAACCTCTCAGGATTCTGACTTACTAGTTGAGGCTGCTGCAGGTGAAAAACCACGATTTTTTGGGGGTATAATTATTCAGCCCACGTGGTTTGAGAGGGTGGAGGATCCTCTTTTTTTATCTAGGTTAGTAGACAAGAGAGCCGCTCAAAAGATCAGAGTGTTGAACTTGCGAAAACATGGTATTCATGAGTATGGGAGGCTTAGTCGGCATGGGTGGAGTAATGAGCCCAAAGATCGTATTCCGCCTGCATCGTTGCTCATTAGTGGGGAGAGAATGATTCTTTCGCGCTGGCCGAATCTCAATGAAGAAAATCCATATATGGTATATCAGCATTATCTGCCTGAGCCGCGGGAGTTAAGAGGATATGAGCTCAAGGTTCAGGAAGTCATAGAAAAAGTGCGTCTGCCGGGAGAAGTTACGTATCGACGGGTTGTTGATCCTGGGGGAGCATTGCGAAAAAATGAAACAGGAGGTGGAACGTTTGAGGTAGCTTTTGATCGGATGAAGCATTGGCATGCGGTGGAAGACGTTTGGTTAGATGGGGTGTTAGGTTCGACATGGGAGTGGACATACAATCGAATCAGTTCGGTTAATTTGGCGAAGCGGCAGATTACATTGGCATACCCAGAGTTGGGTGGAGTGGGTGTGGGCGCTTCGGTAAGATTGCCCCATTTTTATTTTGAAAACATAGCGGAGGAGATGGATCGGCCGGGAGAGTATTATTTGGATAGAGATAAAGGGTTGCTCTATATTTATCCCCCCCAGAAAAAGGGAGTCATTGTACTCTCGTCTCTTGCCGATCCAATGGTATCGATTTTAAACGCAAGTCATATCCGTTTTAAGGGCTTGGAATTTGATACAGGACGTAATTTAGCATTTAAAATTAATAAAAGTTCCGACATTACGGTTGATCAATGCGGTATTGCGAATTTTGCAGTTGGTGGGGTTGCTTTAGAGGGAAATGATATCCGTATAATTAACTGTCATTTGCGGGGGCTTGGCGGGTTTGGTGTTTCCATGCAGGGTGGCGATGCAAAAACGCTGGATCCGGCTCGTAACGAAGTAGTAAATTGTCATATCCACGATTTTGGATGGGATCAGAAATCACAATTGCCGGGTATAATGGTTGATGGTGTAGGGCATCGTATTGCATATTGTGAGATTCATGACGGACCACATTTTGCTATTCGCATCAAAGGTAAGAATGACATTCTGGTTGAGTATAATGAGATATATGACTTACCAAAATATCATAAGTTTGATGGGGGGGCTTTATATGTTTATACAGGTCCAAGAGCAGAATCGAGGGGTATCGTAATTCGTGGGAACTACTTCCATAATATACCAACTATTGGCGCTTATCCCGATAACTTTTCATGGGGAGTTGAGATTTCACATAACCTTTTTTGGAAGGTTGGAGTCGAAACGGGTCGCCCACCCATATACAACAATGGAGGTGGAGAGGGGCGGGTATTCAACAACATGGCGGTTGACTGTGTTCAACTATATGGTCAGGGAGCCCGACCAAAAGAAGATCGGTGGTTTTCTTTCTGGAACCGGACGATAGAAGAGTTTGGTAATGGAAAAGTTGAACAAACGCCGTATGCGAAATATACCGATTTCAAGCAATGGTTAAGGAAGAAAGATAAAGAGGAATTTTTCCGACCACGCAGTGATCTGTGGAATAATGTGCTGTTTCATCCTAACCACGACATACATTTGGATGCGAGTGCGCGAACGCTGAAGCCTAGTGTCTTAATGAGAAGGATAAAAAACCCCGGTATTATTGATCATTCGCAACAGCTGCGCTCGTCCAACAATTGGACAACTAAAAAGGATCCCGGGTTTGTAGATTATAAGAGTGGGAATTTCATGCTTAGAAGTAACGCGCTAGTATTCAAAAAGGTAAAGGGGTTTGAGCCAATTCCATTTGAAAAAATGGGACGTAGGAATAAGCCCGTCTTGTAGAAATTGTTTAACACCAATAACTACCATCCGCTTGCCGAACTGCGCGGACAGACGACCCGACCCTATACCGATCTGCTATTTTGATGATATGGGACTAGGGCTTTCCGATAATATGGGTAGTGATGGAGCGGCTAAGTTGGAATGGCTTACCGCTCATCTCTGAAATATTGGACATACCGCTGGCGTAAATGAAGAGGGTGAGGATGATCTGTATGATGGACGAGCCCGCACGCTAGAGGAGACGATTTTCTGGCATGGTGGCGAAACGTAAGTTTCTAAGGAGTTGTTCAGAAATATATCAGCAAATGATCGGGCTGAACTTATTGCGTTTCTTCGGTCAAGCTGGATAAATACACTATTTAAGTGAGGCTCTCCACCTCAAGGATGCAGATTTATCGATATTATGCTGTTTCAATTGGGTATGTTTTGAGGCGAGCCCTAAAATTTAGAATCTTTTAAATTTGTTTAGTTGCACTTTATCTCTATTTTTTTTCCTCTTGAAAAACGCAAGATGCCGTAAGATTTAGGGGCTTGATTTTTCTTTGGTGTGGCTATAGAAGTGTTATATGAGTGCATTAAAGTGGTTGGTGTGGATGAGCTACGGAGCGTTGTTGTTGCCGTGGCTCGGAGCAGAAGGGAAGTCTTCAGATCAGCAAACGGTCGATGGGGGTGCCAATGCCTATTTCGATGAGAATGCGGGAGAACATTTCGTTCCAGAAATTGAGATTCGGGATGGAAAAAAATATTACACTTGGCCGATGTGGAATCAGTCTAAAAACCGTAAATTACAGGTGCTTCGTGAGCGCACCGCACATCCCGATGCACAATGGTGGCCAGAGGCAGGACTCGGACTTTTTATGCATTGGGGGATTGTAAGTGAGTTTAAATCTTCGGGGGAAGCTTGGTCAGGTCGATGGACGCAGGAACGAGAGGATAAAGGCGTTTATCATCCACAGGAGAAAATTTGGGCTGCCGCCGATACCTTTAATCCAACCGAATACGATCCTGACCGTTGGATGGAGGGTGCAAGCCGGGCAGGGTTTAGGTATGCGGTACTCACTACAAAGCACCACGATGGCTATGCGTTGTGGGATTCAGATTGGGCACTGATGGGTGTTCGCCAATCGCTGAATGGAAGAGATTTAGTTGAGCCCTATGTGGAAGCATGCCGCAAGCATGGGCTGAAAGTTGGATTCTATTATTCGGGTATGGATTGGTATTTTGACCGCGACTATATGAATTTTTCCCTACAGAAAAATGTTCTCATGAATGACAAAGGTGAGAAAGTGGAGAGCTTCCCGAAACGACCCTCCGCCCGCTGGGCTGCCTATCAGGAGTTTAACGAAAAACAGGTCGAAGAATTGATTGCGAAATATCAGCCTGACATCTGGTGGGGAGACGGTGGCCATGGAACAACAGTTGAAAAAATCCAGGCATGGAGGCCAGGGATTATTTGTAGCAATCGAGGACAAGGCAGTGGAGATCATGCAACGCCGGAAGGGTATCACATGGCGCAGCCTCAGTTTATTGATCCTATCGTTGAAAATGGTTGGTGGTGGGAGCTGTGCACCATTATTCAAGGTGGTTCTTGGCATTATGATCATGTGCGAGGCGAAAAAATTATTCCGACGGATGTGTTTTTGATGGAATTGGCAAAAGTCCGCTGTATGGGAGGAAACATGTTGGCCAACATTGGACCGCGCCCAGATGGAACCTTACAGAGTGAAGTATGGCGCCTATTTGACGAGATGGAAACCTGGATGGAGAGCAATCAAGAATCGATCTTTGGCATCAATGGTGGCGGTCCATGGCCAGAACAGTGCAATGTACCGATCACAATCAAAGATCGAGTTTGGTATTTCCATGCCCGCGCGAAGCATGCTACGAAAAATAATCCAATTGTTTTGAAAGAGTGTCCCGGGAATCCGCTACGCGTCACCTTGTTACGAACCGGAGAACCGATCCCCTATACCCTTGATCAACAAACCTTTCTCTTGTCCATCCCCGAAGCAATGAAAGTAACGAATGCAACAGACGTAGTGAAGGTAGAGTTCGGAGCGGATGTTGATCCAGAACCCTATCTTTTCAGGCATTGGTGATAGGGATTTGGAAAAATTGGTGGAGGATATCGGGATCGAACCGACGACCTTTTGACTGCCAGTCAAACGCTCTCCCAGCTGAGCTAATCCCCCAAAAGAGGCAAGTTTTATAGTGAGATGCGGCGGGCGTGTCAATGCGGGTTACGGGTTTTTCGGTGAGGGGGTTGTAATTGTATAGGTTTGGGGTTGACGGTATGGGGCGTTTTACGTAGTTTTTCCCACTCTTGTGTACGGATGAACGTTTTCCGTGTATTTCTACTGAGGTTTTGAAGATGGAAGCATATGCAGTAATTGAGACAGGCGGCAAGCAGTACCGCGTGCAGCAGGGCGATCAACTAGATGTTGAGTTGCTCGAAGGTGAAGCGGGTGCATCGCTAGAGTTTAATGCGCTAGCCGTTTCAGACGGCTCATCGCTGACGGTGGGAACGCCGGTAGTGGAAGGTGCCTCTGTGAAGGTGTCCGTGGTGGAACATCTGCGGGGTAAGAAGATTTTTTCATTTAAGAAGAAGCGTCGTAAAGGATATCGCCGGAAGATTGGTCATCGTCAGGAGCTGACGAAGATCCAGGTGGATGCGATTTCGTCGTAACGACGAGGAGGATTGTCATGGCACATAAAAAGGGACAGGGTTCATCAAATAACGGTCGCGATAGTAACGCGCAGCGTCGCGGCGTTAAGCGGTTTGGCGGCGAGCGAGTTACAGCTGGTAGCATTTTGATTCGTCAGTTGGGTACGCGTTTTCATCCTGGTGTGAACGTTGGATGCGGTAAGGACTACACGCTGTTCGCGTTGAAGGATGGCGTAGTGGAGTTTGATAAGCGCCAGCGCAAAATTCACATTCGTGAAGAGGTTTCGGCGTAAGCGGAACCAAGAGTTATTTTCAGGCGTCTGTGAAAGCAGGCGCCTTTTCTTTTGCTTGAGTGGTTTGGCGGAGGCTATGGTACGTCAATGAAACCGACAATGTTCAGAGATCGCGTGAAGCTCTATGCCCGCGCGGGTAACGGCGGGAACGGGTGCGTCTCGTTCCGGCGCGAGAAGTTTATCCCGAAGGGCGGGCCGGACGGCGGGGATGGTGGTCACGGCGGATCGGTGATTCTGCGGTGCGATGCGAACGAAGATTCGCTGTTGCCGATCTATTATGAACCGCATCGCAAGGCGAAGCATGCCCAGCACGGGATGGGTTCGAATTGCCACGGACGTAATAGCGATGACTGCATAGTGAAGGTTGCACCGGGTACCGTGGTGAGTGATGTTGAGACGGGCGAATGGATTGGCGAGCTGGTTAACGAGGGCGATGAGCTGGTGGTTGCTAAAGGTGGCAAGGGCGGTATCGGTAACGCGCGCTTCAAGAGTTCGACTAACCGGGCACCGCGTCAATTTACTGAGGGAACTGCGGGCGATGAGAAGGTCTTTTGGCTGGAGTTGAAGCTGATATCGGATGTCGGGTTGGTGGGATATCCCAACGCCGGAAAATCGACGCTGCTGACTAAGCTAACGCAGGCGCACCCCAAGGTGGCGCCCTATCCCTTTACGACGATCAATCCGATTGTTGGGACGATGGAGTTTGATGATTTCAGTCGCATTAAGGTAGCGGATATTCCGGGGTTGATCGACGGAGCACACGAAGGGGTTGGGCTGGGTCACCATTTTCTACGGCATATTGAGCGGGCAAAGTTTCTGCTGTTTGTAATCGATATGGCAGGCAGCGACGGACGCGAACCGTTGGACGACTTCCGGCATTTGCAGGAGGAGTTGACGCTGCACCGCGAGGAGCTTTCGGCTACACCCTATGCCATTGTGGCGAACAAGATGGATTCGCCGGAGGCGGACGAGAAGCTGGCACAGTTTGAGCGCGAGGTAAACGAGCCTGTATACGCGATTTCAGCGGAGCTGGAAGAGGGATTGGAGCCGATCAAAGAGCATATTTACGGTCACTTCTATGGTCGAACCTGAGTCTGGCTTCGTATCGCAACGGAATTAGCGGTTAGAGGCAGCCGCAAGCGCATCCAGCTTGGCGGTTGCATTTCCAGAAGCAATCGACTTTTCCGCAAGGGCGAAACCTTCCTGCGGTGTATCGGCTTTGCCAGCGGTGTAGAGCGTGAAGGCGGCGTTAACTAAGACGATATCGCGTTTGGGGCCGGTCAGCTCACCGGAAAGTATGGCGCGGGTGATTGCGGCGTTTTCGGCAGGTTCGCCGCCGGTTAGGTCGGCGGGATCGGCGGTGGGGATATCCCATTCGTTGGGATGAAACGAGAAGGCACGGGTCTGCCCCTCTTTTACTTCGATCAGCTGCGTAGCGGTTGTCGTGGTAATTTCATCAAGCCCGTCCTCGCCGTTGACGATTAGCTGGTGCCGGACGTTCAGCTTTTGGCAGGCTTCGGCGACGATGGGTAGCAGTCCGGTTTTGAAGACGCCGAATAGACCGCGCTGAACGGAAGCTGGATTACAGAGCGGTCCCAGAATATTGAATAGCGACCAGACACCCAGCTCTTTACGCGGACCGACGACGTGCTTCATGGCGGGGTGCAGTGCGGGTGCAAAAAGGAAGGCGATACCGATCTCTTCGAGGCAGGCGGCCATCTGCTCGGGTGAGTAGCCGAGGTTGATGCCTAGCTCATTGAGCACATTGGCGCTGCCG
>CAXGYR010000018.1:0-24666 GCA_964014015.1 uncultured Kiritimatiellaceae bacterium | reverse complement strand
CGGCAGCCGATTTGAACGTTGTGTATGGCCGTACGGTGGCAGTGCCGCGGGCGATGAGTCATTTCCGTAACGGGGTGTTTCGATCGTTGAGCGATCGCGCTACGGAACGGCGTATGTTGGCGCCTTTTTCGCGGCGGCCTGTTCAGGCTAATAGCGGAAGCTCGCAAGAGGGTGCGGGTGGGTCTATTTGGATGAAGAGCTTTGCGGCGAGTGGAACTTCGTCGCAGGAGGGGGAGATGGATGGGTACGATCTAACGGGGGTGGGGCTGATGTTGGGGTCGGATTGGATGGTGGGGGAGTGGGTCATGGGAGTGGCTGGGGGCGCATTGAACCAGACGATGGTAATGGATCGAGAGGGGGAGTATGCAGGGGCGGGCAATCATGTGAGTGGATATCTTTCGTATGGGACGGAGGGGTGGTTCTTTGAGAGCTGTTTGTCGGTCGTGACGGCTTCGATGGAGTATGAGTCGGAGGGGGTATTTGCTGTTGAGACGGATTATGGTGCTTCGGATATGAGCTTTTATTTGGGAACAGGCTACATGATGCGCAACGAACGGAGCGCTTGGATTCCGGAGATAGGATTGCTGGTTAGCTCGTATAGTCAGGATGCGGCAACGGATTCAAGTGTGGATAGTGTGCCGGTTGATGTGGAGAGTATGTCGTTGGCTAATATGCAGATGCGGTTGGGGCTACTAGGAGTGTTCCGGCGCCCGTTCATCGGGCGGGAGTTGCTGACGCAGGTGAAGGTGCGCTGGATGAATCAGATGAGTGTGTCCGAAGATGAGGTTGATTACCGGCTGGCAGGTGGAACGCAGACGTATCAGTTGCCATTGTTAACGCCGGCGAAGAGTTTGTTAGAATTTGGACTGTCGGCCCAACTACGTATGAATCGTTCATTTTCGCTGTTGATGGGGTTTGATATAGAGAGTGGTGGTGGATACTCGGCGAATCGACTGAGTGCAGGCCTGAGGTATAATTTTTGATGATTAGAATGATTCTATGGAGTGGGTTGGGATTGGCGCTTTGTTCGGCATTGGCGGGTGATGAGGCGGTGTATCACCTGTATCTAGATGCGGATTTTACGGGCTCTCGGGCATCATCGGTGGCCATAGAGCAGGGGATTCGGACGGCGCTTGATGAGGTGAATTATCGAATTGGTGGTCATTCAGTTTCACTGGTGCCGCAAGATCATCGTGGAAATTCCCGGCGAAGCCAGGCGCATCTGGAGCAGGCGGTTGCGGATCCAAAGACGCTGGCGGTTTTTTGCGGGCTGCATTCACCACCGGTGCTGGCGAATCTTGCTCGCGTCCATGAAGCGCAGATGCTGTTGCTTGATCCTTGGGCGGCGGCGGATCCGATTACGCGTTATTCAATGGATACAAATTGGGTTTTTCGGTTGTCATTGGATGACGCAAAGGTGGGACGTTTTTTGGTGGATTATGCGGTTATGAAGCGGGGCGTACGACGGCCAACATTAGTGCTTGAGGATACGGGGTGGGGGCGGTCAAATGAAAAAAACATGGTTCAAGCGCTACGTGAATATGGGATCTCGCCTATTAGCGTTGAGTGGTTTAATTGGAATCTACAAGAGTTTGGTGCGCGGATTCGGTTGCGTCGGATTTTAGCGGCGGGGAGTGATGGTATTTTTTTGGTAGCGAATACGCGGGAGGGCGTGGTGTGGGCGCGCGAGTTGGGAGCACAGACAGAGGCGGCTCGGATTCCTATCATATCGCATTGGGGCATAACGGGGGGGAGTTTTGCGGAGGAGGTGGGGCTGGAAACGCTGAACAAGTTGGATTTGAGTTTCGTACAGCCTAATTTATCTGTGATTCATGCCCCATCACGTAGAGCACGTAGTGTATTTAAGCATGCTGAAATATTGTTTGGAGATGCTATTACTGCGCCGGAGGAGTGGCAGGCTCCGGCGGGATTTTTGCATGGGTATGATTTGACTCGCTTGCTGATTGCGGCGGGAGAGCAGGCAACGTTAAACGGCGTGGGAAGGGGAGATCGTGAAGAGATTCGGAGGGCGCTGGAGTCACTTGAGCAACCGGTGACTGGATTGTTAAAGGAATATGTTCGACCATTCAGTCCTATGCAGGAGGTGGGTTTGGATGGACATGAGGCGTTGCGTTCGTCCGATTATTGTATGGGAACTTTTAATGAGAGCGGTCGTATTGTCGTCGAGCAAGAATGAGTAGTGAAACAGACAGAGATAGATTGGGTAACCTTAAAGGGATGAGGCCGATTTCTCGGCAGCTTAGTTTGTATTTATTTGGGACGCTGCTGGCTACGGTACTCATTACAAGTGTGTTGTTAAGTGTGATAGTGCTTAGGAGCTTTTCTTTGATTCATCAAAAGGAGCTCGACCAGCATGTTGGAGAGGTGAACGCGTACATAGACCTATATATGCATGATCGCCTTGCAGTATTGAATGATCTGGCGGTCACTCCGTTGCTCAAACAGGCGGTTATGCAGCCTGATTTTCTGTTGGAAGATGTGAGTGATTTTATGGGTCGCATGCGATTGTTGGGTCGTGAACAGCGGATATCGCTATTGGACTTTGAGGGTCGAGTTGTAAGCGGTTACGTTGGGCCTGATGTTATTTTGGAAGAACTAATGGATGAGTTAACGGGGAGGCAAGGTGTTCCGTTTTCTCGCTTGTGCCTTGTGGAAGAAAAGCCATTTGTTTTTTTAAGCACTGCGATTTTGTCTCATAATTTAGTCGAAGGTGCTTTAGTGGCTCAAATACCACTGGCTGATGTATTGCGGGACCTATATTTGGGGGAGGGTTCTGAGGTTATTTCATTAGAAGTGATTCAGGATCAGATTGTGGTTGGTAGTTTGGGTGAGGTTGTTCAATCAGCCCGCTCTGGACAACTTAGCTGTGAATGGTTGGATGCTCGGTTGGTGTTGCGTAGTGATATGAGTGCAACGCTTAAATTATGGATGGCGGGCTTATGGGTGATGGGGGGCATCGTTATGGTGATGGTGCTTCTCTTCACGTTGGTGGCGTATCGACTGAGTCAACGAAACCTGCTAGCGCCAGTGAGTCAGTTGCAGTTAGAGATTCGAACGGCGGGTGAAAAGGGAATTTATTGCAGCCAAAAAGGGTTTTCTACCTCTATCCTGGAATTATCACAGTTGCGTGAGGGTTTCCAGCGGATGATGCAACGCGTGGAGACGCGGGAACAAAGATTGGTTCAGGTTCAGGAAGAGTTGCGAAGTGCACATCGGCGCTTACAGATATGGGATGAGGCAAAGCGACAGTGGCTGGGGAATCTAGGTCATGAGTTGCGAACCCCTCTTACAGGGCTTTTTTCTTTATGTGATGCTGTTTTTGAGGAACATATTTCTAAGAAAGAGTTGCGGGAGTTGGAGGGGGAGTATCGAACAACCCGTCATCAGCTCGAAAAATTATTGGATGATGCATCTTTATTAACGTATTTGGATGTCTCATCGGATGATTTTTTGCTTGATCCTATGCCGTTGGGTGTTGCTTTGGCGGGAACCATTGATGAGTTATCTGCGCTTTCGGTCGATTTTGTATGTGATGAAAGTATAGAGATAATTCAAGGCGTAATTATAAAAGCTGAACCTGCACTACTTCAGCGAGCGTTCACAGATATATTACGAACGCTTGCACATTGTATGGGTAATACGGGGTGCATCCGGCTGAGTGGTCGGGTGTTAGATGATAAGGTGCAGATACGCGCCTGTGCGCAGCAGGCTTCTCTATCGCGCCGTGAAGTGGCTCTTTTCTTTGAGGTCGGTGGCCAGCGGGATTCGTTCAGGGCTGGTGAGGAGTTTGGGCTGGGGGCTCGTTTGGCAGCCCGCATTATCCAGATTTTCGGTGGAGCCATTGAGGTCAAAAGTGAAAACAATGAGATTATTATTGATATTATCTTTTTAAGAGCATAGTGTGTTAGATATGAGTAGAGTATTTATAGTTTATTCGGATTGGGCTTTTTTAAAAAAAATCGAAGCCGTCATTTCTGCACGGTCTGATTTATCGCTTGCGGGCGTTTATGCGGATGAGAAAAATTTAGTATCGGCATTGGCAAGCACTCCGCCCGATCTATTACTTATTGATTTGGATGATAATGAGCAAAATCGACTAGGCTGGATTCGGCAGGCGGTTGTGCAGCAGCCACATCTGGTGACATTGGTATACGCTAAAGAGGCGGACGATCAATGTGTGTTTGAAGCGTTTCAGTCAGGCGCGTATGGATTCTTGTTGAAGGAGGATATTCCAGGAAAGCTGGTTGAAAGTCTTGAGCAGGTTGCGGCGGGAGGCGCGCCTATGAGCGCAGTGGTGGCACGCAAAGTAATACAAAGTTTTTGGAAGAGCAAATTATATGCAGATGTGGATTATCTATCCTTTCGTGAGCGAGAAATTTTAGGGCTGGTATCGCGTGGGTTTACATACGCAGAGATTGCAGATGAGGTGAGCATCAGTCCGCACACGGTTCATTCTCATATTAAAAATATTTACGGTAAACTGCATGTGAATGGACGAAAGGCGGCGTTAAAAAAAGCTTCTCTTCTGGGTTTGATCGATACCCGAAATATACCCCGAACGGCGGGTTGACGCAAAATAGGCGAGGGCTTTTAATATGTTAAAGAGTAACAATAAACGCGGACACATTTATTGAAAAAATTAATCAGACATAAAATGAAATTTTTTTTTGGTGTATGCGATTAATAAAAAAATAGATAAGGAGAAGGAAGAGTATCATGGCTACAAATCCTATGGGCAAAGGCACAAAGACTATTGGTCTGAATATGAAGAAACCGATGGCCGACGAAATAGAGCGTCGAGCGAAATCAATGCAGATATCTACGGGCGCTTATTGTAAAATAATTCTGAAGAAGTGGTTAGAATCCGGCGATAAATTAGAACTAATCGAAGATTAGTGTTATATAACGATCTTTGTATATAAAAGCATGGTCATCCCATGCTTTTTTTATTTATATATCACTAGGTCTAAGAGGAGTGTCATTATATTGAAAAGTAAACGGTTTATCTTTACCTACTTGGTAGTGATGGGTGTTTTTGCGGCTCTCAGTGCGCTTCAGCTTACTCGTATTCAGTCAGGTATGGTATCTCACTATGGACGTGAGCAGATGATGATCGGTTGGAGTCTTTTGGGCATATTTTCTCTAGTTGGAGCTTTTTTTTCACTGATACGGCTACTGAGTTCGAAGCCATCACCTAAATTCGGTCAATGTTTCAACCTGGAAACACCTCAGGAGGAAAAAACGCAAGTGGCAAAAGATGTTGAGAAGCTTACAGTACGCCATATTCGCAAGAAAATATCGAAAACCATAGCTAAAATTACTGGGCCTCTTGCCCTTACATTTTTTTGGTTTTGTGTAACACTTTTTATCGTAACATTGTGGAAGGTATGGAACACGCCGCAGCCTTGGCCCATGTTTACATCGGTGGAAGTTTTGTATTTAGTAACGGGCTCTGTTTTGTCAGTCCTTGTAGCCTGCGGACTTGGGCTTAAAAAAAAATGGGCAGCTGTGTTGGGATATATTTTTGCATTCACACAGCTACTTTGGTTTCCGGTGGGGCTACTAAGTGGATTGCTCTATTTTATCATATTAAAAAAAGTTATATTTTATGCGTTTTCAGGAGACGTATCATTCAGAAGATTTTGGATGCAACCCACTGCGCAAAGCGTTCCGATGGCATCAAAGCGACCGGTCAATGAGCAGTTGCGGGTGGAATTTAAACAACAGGATGCCGCATAACCGTATAAAGATATCCTTTAATATACTTCTAATTATGACACGCTACTTCTCATGCTAGATCAAGACGAGTTATTGATAATTGCAGGAAGGCGTGAATATCCACGTATGGTTATTGAGGGCGCGCGAGCGGCTGGACTTCGCCGTATTGAGGTGATCGCCTTTCGTGGCGAGACGCGAGCAGTAAGCGTAAAAGGGGCGGATTCTGTTCATTGGCTCTCGTTTGGATCGCTGGCAGCATTGCTTGAGTGTATCAAGACAACGGGTATTCAGCGCGTTATGATGGTGGGACAGATTGCGCCGCGTAACCTGTTTAGTCTGCGACTCGATGAGGCGGCTCGAGCATTGCTTAACCATCTCAACATCCGTAACGCACATACCATTTTTTCTGCCCTGATTCGGGAGATCGAGTCATGTGGTGTTCAGGTGCTACCGGCCCACACCTACATGCATGATTATCTGCCTGCACCGGGTTCTGTTAGCGCCCGACCACCGACCGAAGCCGAGGAGTGTGATATGGGGTTGGGGATTCGGTATATTAGGCAGCAAAGTGCATTTGATGTGGGTCAAACGGTTGTGGTTCGATCGGGATATATCATTGCGGTGGAAGCGATGGAGGGTACGGATCGGACCATTAGGCGCGCGGGGCGAGTAGGCGGACGGGGCTCGGTGGTGGTCAAGGTGCCAAGACAACAACATGACTTTCGATTTGATATTCCGGTGATCGGTCCGCAGACGATTCGTACCATGCAGCGCGCTGGAGCGAGTTGTATTGCGATTGAATCGCAGGCGACGCTCATTTTTAGCAGATCTAAAACGGTGGCGCTGGCGAATCGGGCGGGGATCGCAATCTATGCTACGGAGTCGCTGCGATGAAGGGGACGCTATTGGTTTCGGCTGGAGAGCTTTCAGGGGATCAGCATGCGGCAGATGTAGTACAGACATTCAAAAGAGATGAGCCGAGCCTGCAAGTGTTTGGTTTGGGTGGCAGTGGTATGCGGGAGGCCGGGGTTGAGTTGATTGAGCATATTGATCAACTCTCTGTAATGGGGTTGGGAGAAGTTCTGCGTCGATACTCTTTTTTTAGGAGGCTGATGAAGCGGACGCTGGCAGAGGTGGATCGGCAACAGCCTCGGGCAGCTTTGTTAATAGATTATCCGGGATTCAATATTCGACTGGCGAGGGAGCTAAAACGGCGCGGGGTGAAAGTGTACTATTATATTTCCCCAAAATTCTGGGCATGGAATCGGCGTCGGATTCATGCATTGGCTGAGGCTGTGGACGAGATGTTGGTGATTTTCCCCTTTGAGGTGCCATTGCTTGAAAGGGCGTCGATATCAACCCGGTATGTTGGTAATCCTTTAGTGGAGCAGATTCGGCGTGTTAAAGCTGCGCCTCGTGTTCCGGTGCCATGGGGCGAAGGAAAGCGAGTTGCCTTGTTGCCGGGGAGCCGGTTGCAGGAGGTGAACCGCTTGTGGCCAATGATGAAGGCAGCAGCATTCGGTCTTCAACAGCAGCAAGCCGTCTCATGTGTGGTAGTGGCTGCGAATGATCGGATGGCGAAAAGGATTCGAGAGTTGGGGCTGCCTCCTTCGGTTCGAATTGTGGTGGGTGAGACGTTATCGGTTTTGGAGCAGGCGGATGTTGCGTGGGTTACGTCGGGTACGGCGACGTTAGAGGCGGCATTGATTGGAATACCGCACTGTCTTGTGTATCGAACCGGCGCGTTGACGTATGCTTTTGCGAAAACCGTACTTAACATCAAGCATGTCGGGCTGGTTAATATCCTAGCTGGACGAGAAGTAACGCCGGAGCTGTTGCAGCATAACGCAACGCCACAAAAGCTGGTGGCAACCTTGGAGCCGCTACTAGAGCCGGGTGTGGCGCGTGAGAATATGCTGGCGGAATTTGAAGAGATCCGCCAGCAGCTCGGTTCGCGTGTTAGTTCTGTCGAGGTAGTCGGTCGCGTGCAGCGAGCTTATTCGGAGGCGTAGAGTTTTTGTTCAAACTCTTTAAGGCGCCGCCCTTCGAGCGGGTTCTCTTTGCCTTCAAGCATGGCACGGAGTGCGACTAGCTCGTGGTCGGAGAAGCGGGCTCCGTTTACCATGTGGCGCTCGAACGAGTCGTACGCAAGCGGGCAGACGGCCTTGACAATCTGCGCCATGGCGCGTCCATATTCTTGAATTTCCCACTGGGCATGGTGATCCATGCGCAGGCGTAGAAAGTGGAACATATTTTTCAGGTCCATCTGCCAGTACCATTCGGTATAGGTGGAGAGGGGTAAGTTGATTCGTGCGAGCTCGCGTGCAATGTCGTCGTCGATCATCGCTTCATAATTTTTATACACGGTCTCTTGATCGCGTGCGAGCAGCTCAACGACTTTTTCGCGCAGTTCGGGTGGCACGTCATCCACAGCGCGTCCTTGTTTGTTGTCTTTGCTCTGGAAGTTGATGTTGTGTGCTTCGGGAACATAGAACTCATCTTTGATAACGGAGTATCGGCCGGAAATTTCGTTCAGCCGTGCGGTGCGGTGGCGAATCCACTGGCGGGCGACGAAGATGGGCATTTTGGCATGAAACTCAAACACAACGTGTTCGAAGGGGGACGTATGTTCATGTCGTAAGAGATAGTCGATGAGACCGGCGTCTTCGCGTACGGTTTTGGTACCGTCGCCATACGAAACGCGGGCGGTTTGGACGATACGGGCGTCGCTGCCCATGTAATCGACTAAGCGGACGAAGCCGTGATCGAGTACTTTGATCTCTTTGTCTAGAATGTTCTCTGCTTCGGGTACGGTAATATGTGCCATGGTTCTCCCTCTTCTAAAAGTCTCGTAACCTTATGCTCTGCTTGGGTGCGTGGCAATGAAATGTGATAAAAAGAGAAGGGGCAGATATGGACTTTTTGGGTTATGAGGTTGAATCTGTGATGAATAAGCGTTAGTTACATCTCTTTTATGCGACTAATAAGCAGGAGTTAACGATGAATATTTTACATGTATGCGCGAATCCAAAACCGACAGAAGAGTCTATCTCGAAGCAACTGGCTTCAGCTTTCTTCGGTAAAGTGATCGAATTGAAGCCGGACGTAGAGCTTGTCAATGTAGATTTGTATGACGAGAAACCGCCGTTCTACAGCTATGACTTATACAAACGGGCTTGGTATCCGGTTTTTGATGAAACCTATGAGCCCAGCAAAGTGGAAGAGATGTCGTTGAATTATGCCAATGGACAGATAGAGAAGTTCAAGGCAGCGGATGTGTTGGTTTTAACGATGCCGATGTGGAACTACAGTGTGCCGGCGATTATGAAAGCTTGGATTGATCAGATTTTGCTGCCGGGACATACATTCTCAATCAGCAAAGAGAATGGGATTGAGGGGCTTCACAAGATCAAGCGGATTGTGATGTTGGTCTCTTCTGGAGGTGTATACAAAGAAGATGACGATCGGGATGCGTTGACACGGCAGATTCGGCATGGCTTTGAATTTGTCGGGATTCAGGAGATTGATGTGGTGTGGGCGGAAGGTCAGAATCCACTATTCTTTGATAATAGCGAAGAGAACAAAGCGGTAGCGCTCGAGGCAGCAGCAGAAGTTGCCGAAGAGATTGCTGAGCTTGAACTTTAAGGGAAAGCTGAACGATACGAATGAGCTGCTTCGTAAAAATTTGTGGTATTACAACCAGCAGCGACCTGGAAGCAGTGGCAACGTTACAGCCGGATGCCGTAGGATTTATTCAGTGGCCGAAATCCGAGCGATATGTGGAGCCGGAGAAGGTGGGTGACTGGGAGACACCGGAGGGAGTTCGTCGCGTGGGTGTGTTTGTCTGCCCGAACGAGCGGGAGTTGGCGCATGCAATCCAGTATGGGCGGTTTGACACGGTTCAGGTGCATCGGATTCCAGATAACTGGTGGGCTGATCGCGATTTTTTTCGGGGTATTGAGTTTTGGGCGGCAATGAAGCCGGAGGAGCTCTATTTTGCAGAGACCTACTTTCCGTTCGATCGCTATGTGCTCGATTCGTACCATCCAGACACCGTGGGTGGCACCGGAGAGCTGTGTGACTGGACGAAGTCAGCCCAACTTGTAAAAGCGTTGAAGCAGCCGATCTTGCTGGCGGGTGGACTGACGCCCGAGAATGTTTCAGATGCGCTCAAAACGGTTTCTCCGGCAGGAGTGGATGTTAGCTCTGGTGTGGAGGTAGAGCCTGGCGTCAAAGATATGGCGAAAGTGAAGGCGTTTATAGACGCTGCACGGAGCTGCTGATGGGTACGCGCTTTGCGCCTAGCATGACGGGGTATTTGCACGTGGGGCACCTATTGCATCTGGTTTGGGTTTATACGGTCGCTGAGCAACAGAAGATGGCGGTGCGGCTGCGGATAGAGGATCATGATGCAAGCAGGGCGCGCCCGGAATATGAAACGGCGTTGCTGGAGGATCTGGCTGCGTTTGGTTTCAATTGGGTAGGGGAGCCGTTGAGGCAAAGCGAGCATACTGCTTATTACGAAGCACAGATGGTAAAACTGGCAGAGGCGGGATTGGTTTATGGATGTGCCTGTTCACGGCGTGAGATTGCGCAAGGACAGTTGGAAACGGGTCAAGAGCTCTTTTATCGGGGCACATGCGCTAATAAGAATTTATCTTTGAAAGGACATGCTGTGCGGTTTCGAGTACCCAAGGATGCGGTGCAGTTTATGGATAAGCGGTTGGGTCTTCAGGAGCAAACCCCGGCCGTTCAGTGCGGAGACATTGCGATCCGCGATCGACATGGACAGTTTACATATCAGTTCGCATGCGTGTGTGATGATATCCGCCAAGGCATTAGCTATGTGGTACGGGGGGAGGATGTTTTGCCGAGCACAGCACGGCAGCTACAGTTATTTGAAGCGCTTGGAGGAGAGCCACCCGTTTATTTGCATCACCCGTTGCTATGCAACGCGGCAGGCGAAAAGCTGAGTAAGCGCGGGCGGTCTGAGAGTATTCGGTCGCGGCTGGAGACGGGCGTTGCGCCGGAGCAGTTATTGGCAGAGGCGGTGGGGGCGTCGGCACCGCTTTCACTTGCTGAGGCGATTATGCGGGTGGGTCACGAGTGGGATAAGTCGTTGGCTTAATCATGCAATCTACTTGAATTTCGTGCGAATAGAAGTAAGTGTCATTCTTTTAACGGAGCAATCATGAAAGCAACACAGCCGGATAGTCAGGGTCATTTCGGAAAATATGGCGGCATGTATGTGCCGGAAACGCTCATGGAACCGCTCAATGAATTAACGCGGGTTTTCAAGCAGGCGAAACGTGAACCTTCTTTCAAAAAAGAGCTCCAACGCTGTCTGACAGAGTATGTTGGACGGCCTACGCCCTTGTGTCTGGCAGAGCGGATGACCGAAGAGTTGGGGACGGCGCGCATTTACCTGAAGCGTGAAGATCTCTGCCATACCGGTGCGCATAAGATCAACAATGCGATGGGGCAGATATTGCTGGCGAAGCGAATGGGTAAGAAGCGGATTATTGCGGAGACGGGGGCGGGACAGCATGGCGTGGCGACGGCGACGGTGTGTGCCATGTTTGGGTTTGAGTGTCGAATTTACATGGGCCGGATCGATATGGAACGGCAGGCGCTAAATGTATTCCGTATGCGTAGCATGGGGGCTGAGGTGGTGCCGGTCACAGTCGGGCAGGAGACGCTTAAGGAAGCGGTGAATGAGGCAATGCGGGACTGGGTCACAAATGTGCGCACGACGCATTACATTATCGGCTCTGCTTTGGGCTCGCACCCCTATCCGTTAATGGTGCGTGAGTTTCAGAGTGTAATTGGTCGTGAGGCGCGTAAACAGATTTTAAAGCAAGAGGGCCGATTGCCGACGGCGATTATTGCCTGTGTGGGAGGCGGCAGTAATGCAATTGGCATTTTCCATCCATTCATCAAGGATGAGGGAACCCGTTTAATCGGAGTGGAAGCCGGTGGTTTCGGGGTGGAAGGTAATATGCATGCCGCGCGATTTGCGCAAGATCAGGTGGGTATTCTACAGGGAACCAAAACATATGTCCTACAGGATCCGGACGGGCAGATTGCGTTGACCCATTCGATCAGTGCGGGGATGGATTATGCGGCCATCGGCCCTGAACATAGTTTGCTACGGGATTTAGGTCGGGCAGAATATCCGTTTGTAACGGATGAAGAAGCGGTGCATGGATTTGATAAGCTATCGCAGTGGGAGGGCGTCTTGCCGGCATTGGAAAGTTCCCATGCCGTCTCGTGGATTATCCGCGAAGCTCACACGTTTACAAAAGATGATCTGATTATTATTAATGTATCGGGTCGCGGGGATAAAGATGTGCAACAGATAGCGGAGTGGAAAGCCGAGCAAGGCATTGAGCATGGCGCTTAAGAGTATGACAGGCTATGGGGAGGGTAATGCCTCCTCCGCAGGAACCCGGATTCTGGTTGAGTTGAGTTCGGTGAACCGTAAGCAGCTAGATATTCAGGTCACGCTACCCCGTGTGCTATCTGTGTTTGAAGGCAAACTACATGCCTTAGTGCGTGACTATTTTTCCCGAGGTAGGATAAGCGGAAGCGTTCGCCTAGAGTTGATGAATAGTTCGGCCAAGCACGTTCGGGCAGATGTCGGGTTGGCTCGTTCATATGCGGAAGCGTTGCAAACGATCTCGAAAGAGCTGCAACTTAATACGGTAGTAGATTTGGATGTGGTGGCGCGGATGCCGGATGTATTGCAACTAGACACTGAACCGTCGGCGGATGATAAGTTGGAAGCGTTGTTTATGAAAGCGATGGAAAAGGCTTTGCAGGCGCTCAAGCGCATGCGGACGGCGGAGGGGAAAGAGTTAGAGGCAGATTTGCGCGGACGGCTGGATCAATTAGAGCAGTTGCGGCTTGGCCTCGAGCAGCAAGCTCCAAAGCTAACTACCGCGTATCGTGAACGGTTGCTTGAGCGATTGGACGGACAGGGGTTTGAAGCGTTGGCGGAGGATGAACGGATTATTCGGGAGGTAGCCCTCTTTGCTGATCGAAGCGATATCACGGAGGAGCTTACCCGTCTGCAGAGCCATTTGAAGCAGATGCGCAGTCGAATACGTACGCGTGAACCAGCGGGTCGCCCACTGGATTTTCTCTGTCAGGAACTGTTCCGTGAGATTAATACGATTGGATCCAAAGCGACGGATTCGGCTGTAACGAAATCGGTGGTGGCGTTTAAAACTGAGCTCGAGCGGATCCGCGAACAAGTTCAGAACGTGGAGTAATGGATTGAACGCACCTGAACCATCACATCCGGGCTTGCTGCCGAAGCAACCGATTCCTTCGCGCATGGAGCGACCTTTGCTGATTGTGGTATCGGCGCCTTCTGGTGCCGGGAAGAGCACGCTCTGCAACCGGCTCGTGAAAGAGCGTTCATCGGTGGAGTATTCGATTTCATGTACAACACGAGCACCACGCGGTGAAGAGCAGGACGGAGAGCATTATTATTTTCTTTCGGCTCGGGAGTTTCGCCAGCGCGTGCGGCGGGGAGAGTTTTTGGAACATGCGAAGGTGCATGGTAATCGATACGGGACACTGGCGGATACGGTTCAGTTTGCGATGGAGGAGGGTCGACATATCATCCTCGATATTGATGTGCAGGGGGTTCGTCAACTGAGAGCGTCGTTACAGTTGATGGAGGAGCGCAGTCTGATCCGTCGTGGGTTTCTCGACATTTTTATTGAGCCGCCTTCGTTGGCCGTCTTGGAGAGCCGGTTACGGAAGCGAGGAACCGACAGCGAGGCAGTGATTCGCAAGCGGTTAAAAAATGCAGCAAAGGAGATGCAAGCGGCAGAGGAATATACCCACCGCCTTGTAAACGATCAGCTCGATACAACGTATGAGGCGTTGTGTGGGATTATAGACGCTTCCGCTTAAACAGATTACCAATATCTTCCAGAATCAGCATCAGGGATGGGATCAAAAGAAGTGTAATGGCGGTGGCGAAGAGAATCCCGAAGCCGAGCGAAATCGCCATGGGAATCAGGAAGCGCGCTTGGCGAGAGGTCTCTACAATCATGGGCATCAATCCGAAGAAGGTCGTGAGCGTTGTCAGAATAATCGGACGAAACCGCTGAATACCGGCACTGCGCACTGCATCGTGTAGGGCAAGGCCGGCTCGTCGGCGCTGGTTGGCGAAGTCAATGAATACCAGTGCATCGTTTACCACCACCCCCGAGAGCGCCACGACTCCGAAGAGACTGATTAGGCTTAAACTGTAGTTGAGCAAAAGGTGCCCGAGAACCGCGCCGACAATTCCGAAAGGAATACTGACCATGATAATAAGCGGTTGGGCATAACTGTTAAAAGGAATAGCGAGCAGGACATAAATAAGCAGCAGCGCAATAAGTAGTCCGTTGATCAGTCCGTTGACACTCTCTCGTCGGTCCGCTTCCCGCCCCTCAAAGGAGTAAGAGAGACCGCTGTATTTTTGAAGTATAGGGGGAAGTAGATCTTCTTGTATGGCCGTTAAAATCTGAGGAGTTTGATCGCGTGGTTCCACATCTCCTGAGACGGAGACGACGCGGCGACCTTCGCGCCGGACAATGGAAGTATAGGCGCGACCACGCTTGGTTTCAGCGACTTCACGCAACGGAACTTCAATGCCGGCCGGTGTGCGAATGATTAATTCTTCGAGGCTGTATTCGGTGTCGCGCTCTTCTTTGGGCAGGCGAACCTTAATTTTGATTTCATTGCGTCCGCGCTGTTGACGGATGGCTTCGGCACCATAGTAAGAGTTGCGCACTTGTCGGGCAACATCTCGTGAGGTAAGACCGAGGCTGCGGCCAGCGGGTAGTATAGAGAAGTCGATTTGTTCTTTACCGGGTGTGAAGCCATCGTCAATATCACGTACCATGGGGTAGGCTTGTAGAGCGGTGGCGAGCTCTTGGCTAGCCTGCTCAAGCACATTCATATTGCGATGAGAGAGATCGATGCTAAAGGCATCTTGGTTGCCACCGGGTCCGCCGCTGTTGGAGCGGAAGCGGATACTTTTAAGACCCTTGATGCCACGGGCTTCGGCGCGCCAGCGCTGCACAAAATCTTCGGTCGAGATGGGGCGGTCACTCGGGGGCAGGAGTTCATATTGGATGCGTCCGGCATGCCCTCCCGTGGGGTTTGATCGACCCCATACACGGCCGCCGATGTTGGATTTAACGCCTTTGGCCACGGGTTTGCCAAACTCCTCTTCAATCTTCAAGATAGCCTGTTTCCCGGCGTTTATGATCTGGTCCTGCACGGCGCGGGTGGACTCAACGGGCGAACCGTAGGGAAGGCTGTAGGCACAGAGAGCAACATCCGCTTCCACATCCGGAAACATTTCAAATCCCATGCGACCGCTTTTTATGTAGCCGAGGGTTACGATGAGAATAGTGATACCAACGAAAAGCGTTATGTAGCGGGCGCGAAGAACGCGGTCGAGAAACGGGCCGTATACGTCGCGTGCGAAGCGGGCGAACCCAGCACTAAAGGCGAGTTGAAATTGATGCAATTTTCCGGTGCGCTTTTTGTCACTTTGATGCCCAAGGTGGGCGGGTAGAATAAAGAGAGATTCGATAAGAGAGATGAGAAAGGTAGAGCAGACGACAAGCGGAATTACGCGGAAAAATTTACCCATCACGCCGGGAACAAAATACATCGGCATGAAAGCTACAATGTTGGTGATGATGCTGAATGTGACCGGCAGGGCTATTTGACGTGCACCTTTAATGGCGGCCTGCAAAAATGGCATCCCCTCTTGGTGGTAGTGGTAGATATTTTCGCCCACGACAATAGCATCGTCGACCACAATGCCCAGTGAGATCAGGAAAGCGAACATGGTGATCATATTTAGGCTCACATCGGCACCGCTCATGAAGATGAACGTACCCATGAACGAGATGGGAATACCGAGCATAACCCAGAACGCAAGGCGCATCTCCAGAAAGAGGCTGAGGAGAATGAAGACAAGTGTTAGTCCGAGCAGGCCGTTACGAAGCAGTAGACCCATCCGGCCGCGGTAGGCATCGGCCCGACTGTCCCAGATCGTGAATTCGAGACCCTCGGGCATAGTCTGCCGAAGCTCTTCGATAACTTCTTCGACGGACTCTTCAATCGAGATCGGGGTTTCGTTTCCAACGCGAAAGACGGTTAGGGTGACGGCAGGTGTTCCGTTGTAAAAACTAAATTTATCCTGTTCATCGAATCCATCACGGATGGTAGCAATATCTTCAAGCAGGAGTTGAGTGCCGTCGGCAGCGGTTACTATGGGAATACGAGCAAATTCACGGCCTAGGTCACGGCGATCCGTTACGCGGACTAAAATTTCTCCGCCGGTGGTGCGCATGCTACCTCCGGGAAGTTCAACAGAACTTTGGGAGAGAAGGGAGGCGACCTGCTGGAGAGTCATGCCTAGTTCGCGGAGTTTTTGCTGTGTGATCTCGATACTGATTTCATGCGAGCGAACATTGTCTAACTCAAGCTGAGTGATGCCGGGATGTTGCAGCAATCGGTCCCGTACGGTTTCGGTGAGTTCGCGCAGGGTAGTACGTGGCACATCTGCTGATACAATCAGATCAAGCACGGGGCGTTTCAGGTTGACGATGCTGATGGTAGGTTCTTCCGCATCCAGTGGAAAGGTTCGGATGCGGTCGACGGCATTGCGAACATCATCCGCGACTCGGCTAACATCGGCTTTTTCGAGTACTTCCGCGCGAACCGTTCCGCTGTTCTCGTTGGCATAGGAGGTAACGCGCTTGACCCCGTTGAGTCCACGAATGGACTCTTCGATGGCGAGAATAACCCCTTGCTCTATTTCATCGGGACTAGCTCCGGGATAGGCAACGGTCACATAGACTTCGTCTAGTTCGGCATTAGGCAGAAATTCCTGTTGAACACGAGTGGTCGCAAAAAGGCCGCCCACGAGCAGAATGATCATTAAGATATTCGCAGCAACCGGATTGGATGCCATCCATGCGATAGGCCCTTTACGTTCTTCAGGCGTCATGGTCGGCTCCTTCCGGTTGAGCCGGCTTTCTCTCTCCGCGATTTACGGGTTGTCCGGGCACCGGTGCCGCAATGTCGGTCGTGATTAGGAAGGAGCCGGCAGGCAGTCCTCGTACGAGGATGGAGTCGCTCTCACGAAAGAGTACCTCGACGGGTTTAATCTCTAGCTTTCCATCGGTATCGAGCCAGACGACGTTATCTTCTCGTAGGGCACGGCGCGGAATGCGCGTTACATTATCAAGAAGATTACCTTTGATAATCGCCTCAACATACTCGCCGAGTAGCAACGGTTTCTCGACAGGGGTCTCTACGCCCCACGGATCATTGACGGCGATAAGAATGCGTACCATGCGTCCACGGGTTTCTAGCGAACCGGTGAGCTTGATCACGGTTCCTTCATACGTGAACCCTGATGCGGAGCGAATGGTAGCACGACTTCCAGGGAATGAGAGCCATGTTAGGCGGTCCATTGGAATGGAGGCTTCAATATGGTAGACATCGGTTCCGGCGAGGCGAGCGAGAAGTGTTTGCGGGTTGGCTTGCGTGCCAACACTGGTGTAACGAGAGCGAACCAGTGCATTAAAAGGGGCCTTCAGCGTGGTGCGCCCTAAATCAAGTTCGGCGCGGCGCACCTTGGCTTTTGCGGAAGCGAGAGCGGCTTTGCTAGCTTTCAGGTGTGGGATCCGTAGGGCGAGTGCGCGTTCTTGTTCGGTGGCGTCATCCGCCTTGAGCAGCGCCCATTCGCGTTTGGCAATATCTTGGCGTCCCAGCTCCATTTCATAATCAAACTCTGCTTTAGCAAGTCCGGCGTTAGCGTTTTCGATGGCGAGAACATAGTTGTTGGTATCGAGCTGCACCAGCGTTTCCCCTTTCTTCACGAGTCCGCCGGCGATGAATTGATCAGAGACCCAAAGAATTTTACCGTTTACTGGCGTACGCAATTCGATCTCTTGTGCGGGAATCACGGTTCCAGCTGCTTCAATATGCACGCTTTCGCTCTGAATCGTGGTTTGAAGGGTTTCAACGAGTAGCGCTTGGCGAGGTGGGCGTTTGCGTTCGGCTTCGGGGGCGGTGGCAACCAACCAGCGGGCGAGCAACAAGGCAACGACTACGAGTAGGATGCAGATGATAAGGGTCTTAAATTTTTTCATAGTTATTCTCCTGAATCGACAAGCTCAGCTGTCCAGTTGCCACCGAGCACTCGGAAGAGCGCAATACGGTATGCGACTTGATCAGCCTGAGCAGAAATCTGTGTGCGTTCCAATTGCTGCAGTGTATTGAGTTGGAAAAGAACGGTGGTGTATTCGACGGCGCCGTTGCGGTAGCGACTGACCGCTTCGTCGTAGGCTTGCTGTGCGGCATGTAGACGAACGGCTACTGCATCGGCATAGGCGGCCTGCGTACGCTCTAGATTAAGCGCTTGTTCGACCTCTTGGACGGCGTTAATGATCGCTGCGCGGTAGGCCGCGAATCGTTCGCGCATGACGGCTTCGCTCTGTCGGATGGTGGCGCGGCTAGCGCCGGCGTTGAAGAGGGGCGATGTAAGACTGCCGGCGAGGGTGCTGAACCAGTCGTCGAAGAGTGCTTCGGCTGTCGGCTCCGTCGATTCAATACGTCCCGTGAGACGAATGGCGGGAAGACGTTCGGCACGGGAGGCGGCAACACGCCAGCCAGCGGCGTCCAGTGCGTTGCGCGCACGTCTAACATCGGGGCGCTGCTCGAGTAGGTTGGCAGGGATGCCGAGAGTGGGCAGCGGGGGAAGGCTGAGTAGTTGTGTGGTGGTGAGCGCTACGGTTTCGGTTTGGCCTAAGAGCCGAGCTAGTTCGAGGGCGGCAGCGTGTTCGGCGCGTTCAGCCAGCGGCAGTAGCGCGGCGGTGGCTTCGACCGTTTGGCGCTGCTGCAGTACGGCCAGGCCGGTGGAGAGGGATTTGCGGAACCGTAGTTCGATAAGTTCGAGGGAGGTTTTGTTATCGCGTAACTGTTGCTCAAGAATGTTACGCTCTAAACGGCGGGCAATAAGTTGATGCCAGCGACTAGCCACTTCAGCCGTGAGGCTGATGGCGGCGGTCTCGACCGCATCGCGAGCGCCGATGGCGTCGATGGCGGCCGCCATTTGAACGGCATTCACACGGCCCCACAGGTCGAGCTCGAAGCTGGCGGCGGCGCCAGCTGTGTAGCGCTCGCTATCAGCACCCTGATTGAGCGCTTCGGTGCGGGAGCCGGATGCTGTGAGGTCGATACTTGGTAGGCGGGCGGCACCGAGGCGGGTGGCGGTGGCTTCGGCTTGGCGTAGCCGTGCCCAAGCTTGATCGAGAGTTGGGCTGTTGGTGAGCGCCTGATAGATTAGTTGATTAAGTTCGGCATTTTCAAAGGTCTGCCACCAAGCTTCATCGGCAACAACGCTGTTGGTGAGAGCTGGGGCGGAGAAGGTTTCCGGCAGCTCCTGTATAGGGGGCGCATTCGGCTTCAGCATGGTACAGCCGCTGCATAAAATTATGGAAATGAGTAATCCGTAGAGAAGTCGCATATTTATCCGCCTAGAAAGGTAAAGAACGTAAAATAGTTACTATTTATTGTCAAATGAGTGGTCGAGAAGCTTTCCCGTGGCTTTTGACGTTTCCCTTCAAGAGAAAAGGCAGTAGGTTCGGCGCTTATGTTTTTAAACCCTGCCCATCGCCAACGCCGCCAGACGCTTATGAGAGTCGCGTGGCCGCTGATTATTAATTCGGGTAGTTTCGCGCTATTAAACTTTTTTGACCGGCTGTTTCTCTCGTGGTATGGCGAGGCTTCGTTCCGTGCATCGTTGCCGGGCGGAATTCTGTTTTTCACGCTGGTGTGCGGGTTTATGGCGCTGGCAGGCATCACCAACACCTTTGTAGCGCAGTTGATCGGGCGCAAGGATGAGGAGGGGTGCGCGCGTGCAACGGCGCAGGGGATCTTCTTCGCGCTGCTCTCGATTCCGCTTATTTTTCTGCTGCAGCCGATAGGAATTTGGGTGCTGCGGCTGGTTGACCACGCACCGGAAGTGTTGCAGCTGGAGGAGACATATTTTCGCATTCTACTGTTTGGCGGGGGCGGCATGGTGCTCTCGTCGGCGTTCAGCTCCTTCTTTTCGGGGCGTAGCTGCACCCGCATGGTGATGGGCTGTAACGTAGTTGCAAATGGCATCAATATTTTCATGAACTACCTGTTCGTATTCGGGTGTTGGGGCTTACCGGAAATGGGGATTGCAGGTGCCGCCTGGGCGAGCGTGATCGGTTCGTGGAGCGCGGCGCTCTTGTTCGGTATATTTTACTTCAACCGAGAGCATCGGCAACGGTTTGGCACGTGGCGTCAGCTACGGTTTGAGCGACCGCTGTTTATGCGGATGCTGCGGTTTGGGTTGCCTAACGGCTTTCATTTTTTTACGGAAGTGGCGGCCTTCACGGTATTTGTACTGTTGATCGGACGGTTGGGCGGGCTCGCCCATGTGGCGGGTAATATTGCGCTAAGTATTAATCTGATCGCTTTCATGCCGATGATTGGTATGGGGATCGCCGCCTCGATTTTGGTCGGGCAATGCCTCGGGCGAGACGATGCGGCGGAAGCCGCGCGCTATGGCTGGACGGCGTTGCGGATGGGACTGGCTTATATCGTCACCATCGGCAGTACCTTTGTTCTACTACCGAACATGTATTCGGCTATTTTTTCTGGGGAAGCTGGCAGTCTTGATCCGGTTGAGCTACGTCAGGCGGTGCGCTATTTGTTGCTGATTCTGGCGGTGTGGGGGCTGCCGGATGCCGCATCGCTCATTCTTTCCGGTGCCTTGAAAGGTGCTGGTGACACCCACTTTGTGATGCGGTATCAGGCGGCAGTGGCATGGGGGATTTTTGTTCCGGGACAGTTAATCCTAATTGTAGGGCTGGAAGCACACCACTTGATCTGCTGGGCATGGGCGCTGCTATACATTGGACTGCTTGGCGGCGGCTTCAGCTGGCGGTTTGCCTCCGGCCGTTGGAAAAACATCAAACTGCTTGAGTCGAAGCAGCGTGTGCCAACCGTGCCGCTTGGCCCCGGCGCGGACGTCGAGAGCCTGTAAGCTTGGGTTTTTAGTTGCGTTGAGAACCGAAGTTGTTTGAGTCCGTCAGCGGGTAAGGGCGCGGCGGATGATCTCTTCGACGGGCATGTCGGGGGTGAGATTTTGGGCAACGGCTTTGACTTTGGTGGCGGCGGCGTCGGGCGATTGACCGAGGGCTTGTAGGGCGAGGGCGGCGTCGCGTAGGCGGGAATCGCCTTCGGGCTGGGCGGGGGTGACAAAGGCGTCGAGTTGGTTGGGGGTGTCGAGGCGGTCGCGGAGTTCGACGATGATGCGTTCGGCGCTTTTTTTACCGATGCCGGAGATGGAGCAGATTGTCTTGAGGTCGCCGGTGACGACGGCGCGGCGTAGTTCGTTGACGGGTAAGCCGGAGAGGGCGGCGACGGCTAGCTTGGGGCCGACGCCGTTGATGGTGATGAGGTGGGTGAACATGTCGCGTTCGCTTTCGGTGACAAAGCCGTAGAGCTTTTGATCGGCTTCGGTGATGTGGTGGTGGATGAGCAGGCGGCAAGTTTTGTTCTGTTCGGGTAGGCGGTCGAAACTGCTGAGGGGTATGGTGACTTCGTAGCCGACACCGCCGCAGTTTAGTACGGCGCGGGCAAGCTCTTTGACTTCGAGGGTTCCTTCTAAAAATGCGATCATGGTCTAAGTGTAGCGAAATGATTGGCTGGCTGGCAACGGTTTGGGTTGCTTTTCGGCGGGAATGGGCTATCTTGCGCCGAGTTTTTTTTGAGGAGCCCTATGGAACTGCGAAATATTGCAATTATTGCCCACGTGGATCACGGTAAGACGACGCTGGTGGATGAGATCATTAAACAGGCGGAGTTGTTTCGTGAGAACGAGGCGATGGCGACGTGTCTACTGGATAGCAACGATCTGGAGCGGGAGCGGGGGATTACGATTCTCTCGAAGAACATCAGCGTTACGTTTCGGGGGACCAAGATTAATGTGATTGATACGCCGGGCCATAGTGATTTTGGTGGTCAGGTGGAGCGAGTGCTGAATCTGGCGGATGGGGTGTTGTTGCTGGTGGATGCGGCGGAGGGGCCGATGCCGCAGACGCGGTTTGTGTTGGATAAGGCGTTGCAGCTGAACCTGCAACCGATTGTGGTGATTAATAAGATTGATAAGCCGGATGCGCGTCCGGATGCAGTACACGATTTGGTGTTTGATCTGTTTGTCGAGTTGGATGCAAACGATGAGCAGTTGGATTTTCCGTTGCTCTATTGTAGTGGCAAGGATGGTTGGGCGGCGCGGACGCTGGAGGATGAGCGTACGTCGATGGTGCCGTTGATGGAGGCGGTGTTGGAACAGATTCCGGCGCCGCCGCTACGGGAGGGGCCGGCGCAGATGCAGGTGACGTCGATCGACTATTCGGACTATGTGGGTCGTATTGGAGTGGGGCGTGTGTTCCGTGGTTCGATGGGGGTGAAGGATGCGTTGGTGCATATTCGGCGGGACGGATCGCAGTCGGCGGCGCGTTTGAAACAGCTTTTAACGTTTGAGGGATTGGGACGAAGCGAGACGGAGGCTGTTCCTTGTGGGGATCTATGTGCGGTGGTGGGCATTCCCGATATTGATATTGGTGATTGTCTCTGCGCGGAGGAGGCGCCGGAGGCACTGCCGCCGATTAAGGTGGATGAGCCGACGCTGTCGATGACGTTTAGTGTGAACGATTCTCCTTTTTACGGACAGGACGGGGAGTTTGTGACGAGTCGGCATTTGCGGGAGCGATTGCTGAAGGAGACCGAGCGGGACGTGGCGCTGCGAGTGGAGGAGATGGATGGCGATGCGTTTAAGGTGAGCGGTCGCGGGGTGTTGCACCTATCGATTTTGATTGAGAATATGCGGCGCGAGGGCTTTGAGATGTCGGTGGCGCAGCCGCAGGTGATCTTTAAGGAGATCGATGGTAAGCGGCAGGAGCCGGTGGAATTGTTGCATGTGGATGTGCCGGATGAGCATGCGGGTAAAATTATTGAAGTGGCGGGCGTGCGGCGCGGGGAAATGGTGGACATGGAGGCGCATGGCAACCGTAAGACGATTCAATTTCACATTCCGACGCGGGGGCTGATTGGGCTGCGGTCGAAGATGCTGACGGCATCGGCGGGGGAGGCGATTGTGACGCACCGGTTCTTGCGGTATGAACCGTATAAAGGCGAGATTGCGCAGCGGTTGAACGGCGTTCTGATTTCGCAGGGTAAAGGGTCTGCGGTGGCGTTTGCGATTGATGGGCTGCAGCAGCGGGGTATCTTTTTTGTTGATCCGGGTGAGGAGTGTTATGAGGGGATGGTGGTGGCGGAGCACTGTCTGGACAATGATCTGGTGGTGAACTTGCAGAAGAGCAAGCAGTTGACTAACGTGCGGGCCAGTGGCTCGGATCGGGCGATGAAGATTGCGCCGGCGCAGGTGAAGAGTTTGGAGGAGGCGCTGGAGTATATCGATGCGCAGGAGCTGGTAGAGATTACGCCGAATCATATCCGGATGCGTAAGCGTTTGCTGACGGAGAACGAACGGAAAAGACAGAAGCGAAGTAAAGCGGAGTAAAACTATGCAGCCTAACGTGCGGATTCTATTTTTGTGTACCGGTAATTCGTGCCGATCGCAGATGGCGGAAGGCTGGGCGCGGGCGTTGAAGGGGGATGCGTTGGAGGTCTTTTCGGCGGGAATCGAGATGCATGGGTTGAATCCGTTAGCGGTCAAGGTGATGGCGGAGGCGGGGGTTGATATTTCGGGTCAGTCATCGCAGTTGTGGGATGAATTTGCGGGGGAAGAGCTAGATTGGGTGGTGACGGTTTGTGGACATGCGCATGAGTCGTGCCCGGTATTGCCGGCGGGAACACAGGTTAAGCATGTTGGCTTTGATGATCCGCCGAGATTGGCGCGTGGAATGGCTGAACAGGGAGCTTCGGAAGAGGAGCAACTGAAACCGTATCGGCGTGTACGCGATGAGATTCGGGATTTTGTGGAGACGTTGCCTGAAGCGCTGGCACCTAAAAGCCAATCCCCTGCGTTTGAATTGCCTGATTGCTCGCAGTGCTCAGGTTGCGGTTGATGTTGGCGGTGGTTTTGTGTAGGGTGTGGCTTTAAGGTATTAAATATAGGAGATGATTATGCCTTGTGGTTGTGGAAGAAGTCCGACGGGTGAGTGTATTGGCTGGCATGCATTGTCGGAGGAGGAGTATCAAGAGAAGCTGGCGGAGTGGAATGCTAAGCAGGGGGAGTCGGAGGGCTCGGAAGAGTAGTAGGCTTCGCTGGTAACTTGATGAAGATGGGCGGGCGTTTGGCTCGCCCTTTTTTTATAGTTGGTGGATGTCGTGGAGGTAGAGGACGGAGCGTTCGCCGGTAGTGTGGTGGAGGATTTCGAGCTGCTTGGCGATCCATAGCTCGTCGATTTTTCGGATGCGCTTGATGCGGAGGGTGCGGAGGGTATCGTTGTTGGCATCGAGCCATTGGGCTTCGAGGAGCATGGCCATCTCTTTTTCGATCCAGAGGTGGAGGCGTTGGGGGGAGTGGGGGTCGGGGATTTCGATGAGCCAGGCGTTGCGGTTGATTTTTTTGGTTTCGCCGAGGAGGCGGGCATTGGGCCACCAGAGGAAGGCGAGGGAGAGGTCGTTCCAGCTCATGCCGCTTTGGGCAATGGGGTGGTGGGGTTGGAGGGTGGGCTCGGAGAATTGGTAGCGGGGGGCGTTGTTTGTCCAGGTGAGGGTGAGGGTTTGGTTGTCGATTTGATAACGGGCGGTGGGGGTGGGGTTGCCGAGGTGGAGGGTGGCGGTGAGGGGGAGGGTGACTTTGTTGTAGCCGTTGGGGGCTTTGCGGTAGAG
>CAXGYR010000017.1:0-24852 GCA_964014015.1 uncultured Kiritimatiellaceae bacterium | reverse complement strand
TGAACGGCGGCGGAACCGCGGATGTTGCAGAAGGTGCAACCGCCGGAGCCGTCGGCTTCGCGGTTGGGGCAGCCGAAGTTGAAGTCGATGGGAACACGGTGTAGAGGGACTCCATGCCGTTCGATCATGAAGTCTTTATAGGAGGTGAAGGGGAGTTTCATCGGTCAAAGGTGAGTCGCATGCCGGGTTGGTTGCCGAGAATTTGACCTTCATGATATAGGAGGTTGCCGTTGACAAATGTGGCATGGACGGTTGATTGGAAGGTGACGCCTTCGAAGGGGGACCAGCCGCATTGGTAGAGGATGTTTTGCTCGCTGACGGTGTGGGGCTGATCGGGATCTACGATGGTTAGGTCGGCGTGGTACCCTTCGCGGATGAAGCCACGGTCTTTGCATTGATAGATGGTGGCGGGGTTGTGCGCGGTTTTTGTGGCGGCCATTTCGGGGGTGAGGTATTCGAGCAGGGAGGGTAGTGCACTCTGGACGCAGGGCATGCCGGAGGGGGCTTCAAAATAGGTGTTTTCCTTTTCACTGGCAAGGTGCGGCGCGTGGTCGGTGCCGACGGTGTCGATTAGGCCGCTTTTGAGTGCGTCACGGAGGGCTTGACGGTCTTCGGCAGTTTTGATGGCAGGGTTACATTTTACCCGAGCACCTTGTGTTTCGTAATCTTCTTCGCTGAACCAGAGGTGGTGGGGGCAGGCTTCTACGGTGATATGCTTTTCTGCGGGGGAGTCAGGGGTGAAAAATTCCAGTTCATCGGCGGTAGTCATGTGGAGAATGTGAATGCGGGTGGTATGTTTTTTCGCCAGTTCAACGGCGTATTGGGTGGAGAGCCAACAGGCTTTTCGGGATCGGATACGGCCGTGTTCCGAGAAGGGTACGTTGGCGCCGTAGGTTTCTTTTGCGGCTTGTTCATTGTCGCGGATGATTTGATCGACTTCGCAGTGTAGTGCGATGGGAACTGATACATTTTTAAAAATCTCTTCGATCTGTTGTTCGTTGTCGACTACGAGATTTCCGGTTGATGAGCCTAGGAATAGCTTTACACCGCATACGTTTTGAGGATCAACCGCGAGGAGTTGGTCTAAGTTGGTGTTCGAGGCGCCGAGATAGAAGGAGAAGTTGGTTAGGCAGTTTTTAGATGCGAGGCTGAATTTGTCTTCTAAAATTTCGTTTGTGATGGCGGCGGGCTTGGTGTTGGGCATCTCCATGATGGAGGTGATGCCGCCGGAGAGTGCGGCGCGGCTTTCTGAATGGAGGGTTCCTTTGTTTTCTAGCCCGGGTTCTCTGAAATGCACATGCGCATCGATCATGCCCGGAAAAAGAAGTTTGCCTTGGGCGTCAAAGACGGTTTCGTTCGCGCTGCCGGAGAGGGAAGAGGCGATCGATTCTATGCGTCCGTTGCGGATGAGAAGGTCGCTGGGTTGGATGCTTCCTTCGTTGACGAGTTGAGCGTTGGTGATTCGTTGTGTTTGCATGGCAAGAACGTAGGTGATGCGGAGGGTTGAATCAAGGCGGTTGTCGCATTCACTTTTTTAGGTTTTTTTTCGTTAATAATAGAGATTAAATCCGATTACTCCATATGCAGAGAGTTGAATCGTTCTTTTTTGATCGATTTATTTGTATCAGAATTAACGGACATGCTAATAAAAAGCTAATTCAACGACGGAGATGGCAGATGAGCGATTTTGTGCAACAGCGGATAAGTAACGAAGAGGCGTTGGATATGTTGAAGCATATGCCGACGGCGGAGTTGATGGCGCGAGCGAATGAGATTCAGCGAGCTCGTCATGGTAATAAAGTTTATTATGTGCACAGTCATAATTTGAACCCGACCAATCTGTGTGTAGTGAAGTGCAAGCTATGCTCTTTTTATCGCGATGAAAATGCGCCGGATGCATATGTAACGTCGCTGGAGGACGCGAAGAAGGATCTAGAGCGGGCTCAGGGGCACAACCTGACTGACTTACATATCGTGGGAGGCATGATACCGGAGCTGGATATTACCTATTACGAGAAGCTGTTTGCGTTGTCGCGCGAAATGCTGCCGGGTGTACTGCTGCAGGGTATGACGGCGGTGGAGATTCACTGGATTGCGGGTAATGCAGGTATTTCGGTGAAGGAGTGCTTGGAGCGGTTAACAGCGAATGGTTTTGGTTCGATTTCTGGTGGGGGCGCGGAGATATTCCATCCGGAAATTCGTAAGAAAATTGCTACAACAAAGATTTTAGCGCAGCACTGGTTAGATGTGCATCGCGAGGCACATGCTCAGGGAATTCCGACAAATGCGACGATGCTCTTTGGACATATAGAGCAGGATGAGCATTTGATCGATCACCTTTCGCGATTGCGTTCGCTACAGGATGAGACGAATGGTTTTCAAGCGGTAATTCCATTGCCTTTTCAGGCAAACGGTAAGGCGTTGGGTATTAAATACAGTCCAACTGGGGATCGTCAGGTGCGGGTTGCAGCGCTTTCTAGGATCTATTGTGATAACTTCCCGCATGTTCGGATGCTGGTGAATTATATGGACCGTAAGCTATTGGGAGTGTTGACGCACAGCGGTGTGGACGATATCGGCGGAACAAGTTTGAATGAGCGGATCGCGAAAGAGGGCGGGGCACCGCAGAGCCAGAAGTTCTTCACGGCGGAGGAGATGGAAGAGTTTTTGACCAATCACGGTCATACACCGGTTTTGACGAATAGTGCATATGAGCAGTTAGAAGGTCAGCCGGATGTGAAGGCAAAACCTCCGATGCCAACGGTTTCAACGCGCTGGAAGCCAATCTTGGATCGCGTTGAGGCGGGCGAGCGCTTGAACGCGGAGGATGCGACTATTCTGATGGATGAAGCTCCGTTCCAAGAGCTAGGTCGTGTGGCGGCGAAGAAGCGGGAGCTGGCGGTGCCGGGTGAGCTGGCGACGTATGTGTTTGATAAGAATTTGAACACGACGAATGTGTGTGTGGTGGATTGTAAATTCTGTGCGTTCTATACCAATCCGGAGAATAAGCGCGGTTATACTCGTTCGCCGGAGCAGATTTTGGAAGAGGCGAAGAAGGCGGCGGATGCGGGCGCAACGCAGATTTTGATTCAAGGCGGACTGAACCCCGATCTGAAATTAGATTACTATGAGAAGTGCCTGAGCCTTATTCGAGATAACGTGGATATTTGGATTCACTCGCTATCGCCGACCGAGATTGAGTTTATTGCGGCGGAAGAGAACATCACGATCAAGGAGTGCTTAAAGCGGTTACAGGCGGCAGGGCTACAGTCGTTACCGGGCGGCGGTGCAGAAATGCTGGTGGACGATATCCGCAAGGCGATCAGTCCGAAGAAGACGCGCTCACAGGCATGGCTCGATTTGATGGACGATGCTCACTCAATTGGCATGAAGACTACGGCCACCATGGTGTACGGCTTTGGCGAGACAGGAGCTCAACGGGTAGAACATTTGATGAAAGTGCGTGATCAACAGGACAAGACGGGCGGTTTTACAGCCTTTATCCCGTGGAGTTTTTCACCGAACAAGACCAAGCTTGATTGCCCGCGATTGATGAATGGAACGGACTATTTGCGGATGGTGGCGATGGCGCGTCTTATTCTGGATAACATCCCGCACTTGCAAGCGGGCTGGGTTACGGAAGGACCGGATGTTTCGCAGCTTGCGTTACAGTTTGGTGCGGATGATTATGGCGGGGTGTTGATGACCGAAGAAGTTGTGAGTGCTACGGGACTAGAGTATGGCGTAACGGAAGATCAGGTGGTGAATATGATTCGCGAGGCAGGCTATGTTCCAGCACAGCGAACAACCCAGTATGATCTGATTCGTGTGTATGGTGAAGAAGAGACCGTAGGAGCCTAACGATGGCAAAGAATGTATTAGGCGGCCCACTGCTGGTCTGCTCTGCTGATCCGGTAACTGGTTTTTTTCGTAATGGCAAGTGTGATACATGTGCAGATGATTCGGGTATGCACACGGTTTGTGCGTTGATGACAGAATCATTTCTGGCGTATTCGAAAGAGCAGGGTAATGATCTATCGACAGCACGTCCGGAGTTTAGTTTTCCGGGGTTGGAGCCGGGAGACTACTGGTGCCTCTGCCTCTCACGCTGGATTCAAGCCTACAATGCCGACTGCGCTCCGCAGATTCGGCTGGAGTCAACGCACGCATCGGTACTTGAGTTTGTTGATCTGCTACGCTTAAAACAGTTTGCAACCGATCTTGGTTAAAAAAGACCGATAACCTTGCCGGTTGCTGTATCAACGTCAATACGCCGGAAACCGGGATTGGAACCAGTTCCGGGCATAAGCTTGATATCGCCTGCAACGGGAACGATGAATCCAGCGCCGCGGTAGACCAGCAGGTCTCGAATCGGAAGGCGCCAGCCGCTTGGTGCTCCTTTGAGAGTCGGATCGTGTGAGAGGCTCAGGTGTGTTTTAACCATACAGATGCCGAGCGAGCGCGTTTCGGGGTCCTGTTCAAACTGTTGGAGTTTTTCACGGGCTTCAGGCGTCCAGTCTACGCCGTCGGCTCCGTATACCTGCGTGGCGATTTTTTCAATACGATCAGGAATGGGAAGGTCTGTTTCATACAGATAAGTAAACTGGTTGGGTTGCTCGCAGGCATCGATAACAGCCTCTGCAAGCGGGATAGCGCCTTCGCCACCTTTGAGCCAGTGTTCCGAGATAGCACATCGGGCGCCGGCTTCTTCGGCAATTCGTTTGACGAGCGTCTGCTCGGCAGGCGTATCGGTATGGAAACTATTGATACAGACGACGGGGTTAGAGCCGCTCTGTTTGACGGTGTTGATGTGGGCGATGAGATTGGAGCATCCGGCTTCAAGCAGGGCAAGGTTCTCTTCGGTGTAGGCGGAATCGAGCGGCTTGCCAGGCTTTACTTCGGGCCCGCCGCCGTGCATTTTCAGCGCGCGAATGGTGGCAACGATAACGACCGCGTCTGGCGTGAGACCGGAGGCGCGGCATTTGAGGTTCCAGAATTTTTCAAAGCCGATATCAGCACCAAAACCGCTTTCGGTAACGAGATACTCGCCGAGGCGGGTGCCGATTTTATCGGCAATCACCGAATTCTGACCGATGGCGATGTTGGCAAAGGGGCCGGCGTGCACGAGTACGGGGTTGCCTTCGAGGGTTTGAAGAAGGGTGGGGTTAAATGTGTTGAGCATGAGGGCGGCCATGGCGCCATCGACTTCTAGGTCGGCGGTGGTAATTTCGTGTCCGTCGGTGCTGAGGGCGACGACCATACGCGCGATACGTCGCCGCATATCGGCTAGGTCTTCGGCAATGGCAAGAATGGCCATGAGTTCGCTGGAGACCGTGATTTGGAAACCGGATTCCATCTCGAGGCCGTCCATTTTGCCGCCTTGTCCGATGGTGATGTTGCGTAGGGCTTGGGCGCAGAAGTCGATGGCCCATTTGATCTGGATACGCTGCGGATCGATGTTGAGGCGGGTAATACCGATTGTTTGCAGGCGCTCATCGTCGTAGTTGTGTTCGTGCTGCATACGAGCGGTGAGGGCGACCATACAGAGGTTGTGGGCGTTGGTGATGGCGTCAATATCACCGGTTAGACCTAGCGCGAAGGGGGCAAGGGGTATGCACTGGGCGAGTCCACCTCCGGCGGCAGAGCCTTTGATGTTGAAAGTGGGGCCGCCACTGGGCTGGCGTATGGCACCGACGGAGCGTTTGCCGAGGCGGGCAAGTCCTTCGACGAGTCCAAGGGTGGTGGTGGTTTTGCCTTCACCGAGGGGGGTGGGGTTAATGGCAGTTACATCGATATATTTTCCGGGGGGTTGATGCTGTAGACGGTTCCAGAGTGCTTGCGCGTCAAGCTTGGCTATACCGTTGCCTTGCGGAAAGGCTTCATGGGGTTGAACACCCAGTTTTTCAACTATGGTCTGAATGGATTGCATCTGTTCTTCGGCGGTTTCGGCGATTTGCCAGTCGGCGAGTTGGGTGGGATCGAGCTTCATGTTTGATCTCCTGATTTTGGGGCGGGGGCGCCGCGGCGTAGGTAGAGAATCCAGTAGACGGTTCCGACAAAGATGGCGCCGCCGACCATGTTGCCGATGGTAACGGGGATGAGATTTTGAAGGATAAGGGGAAGGGTGATGGGTTGAGCGTATAGCGAGGCGAATGCGGGCTGGTGGCTGAGGAGCCAGCCAGCGGGGAGGAAGTACATGTTGGCGATGGAGTGTTCAAATCCCATGGCGACGAAGGCGGTGATTGGGAAAATAATAGCGAGGATTTTATCGGTTACGGAGCGGGCGCTATAGCAGAGCCAGATGGCGAGGCAGACGAGGACGTTACAGAGCATGCCACTGGCGAATGCTTGCGTGAAGCTAAGATTGGTTTTGGCGTGGGCAATTTCGAGGGCAATCGTTCCGATAGCGCCGTTATTTTCGAGCCAGTGTCCGCTGAGGTAGACGAGGAGGACGATGGCGAGTGCGCCGATCAGGTTGCCGATGAGTACGATAAGCCAGCTGCGGAGCATTTGATTGATTTTGATGGAGCGGCTATAGCAGGCCATGACCATGAGGGTGTCACCGGTGAAGAGATCGGCACCGGCGATGATCACGAGAATTAGGCCGAGCGAGAAGGCGATTCCGCCAAGGAGCTTGGTAAGACCGATTCCGAGCGTGCTGTCGTGAATGACGTGGGTGAAGAAAGCGGCGCCAAAAGCGATGAAGGCACCGGCTTGAATGGCGAGAAAAAGGGCGCTGAGTAAATCACGGTTGGCTTTGCGCACGGCGGAGGCTTCGGCGCGCTTGGCCATGTCAGCAGGTATATATGCGTCTAGGTTAGGATCATCCATAATGTGCCTTTAAAGAGGCGGAACGTAGCGGATTGATGGGGGTTTTACGATAGAAAATCGTTATTCAATCCAGCCAAGTGAGCGGATAAAATTCTCGGCTTCTTCGAGGGTTTCATCGTATTTTTTCTTATTAAAAAATCCGTGGGGCATATCTTCATAAAGGCGAAGTTCGCAGCGATGTCCGGCTTTTTTCATGGCATTGCGGAAGTCGACGGCTTGGCTGTGGGGAACGGTTGTGTCGGCGGTGCCATGTAGAATGAGGGTGGGGGGCATGTTTTTCTGCATGTGGTGGAGTGGGCTTATTTGCATGGCTAGCTCGCCGAAGCGGCTTTCGCCGCGACTGGTATCAAGCGCTGGGTTGAATAGGAGTAGGGCTTGAGGTGTGGGGGAAACGTCGAGGTTGTCCTGCGAATCGTTGAGGTGGGTTAGGGTGGCAGTTGAGGCGGACCGCCGGCAGAACCGCCGCCGGCGGCGATGCGGTTGGGATCGATATTCCATTTTTTGGCATGTTCACGAATATAGCGCATGGCGGAGCGGGCGTCTCTTACACAGTAGTCGGGGGTGACGCCTTCTCGGCTTCGGACGCGGTATTCGGCGCAGAAGGTAACCAAGCCGAGTTGGGCGAAGTGCTTGGCTTGACGATAGAAATGGGAAGGGGAGCCGCTGTTCCAGCCGCCGCCGAAGAAGAAGAGGATGGCGGGGCGCGATTCGGCTTGATCGGTGGCGGGGGGCAGGAAGGTGTGGAGATGGAGATCGACCTGGGGTGTCTTTTTATAGAAGTCGATTTGATCCGGTTTGAGCGAGCCCTGTGCAAAGAGCAGGGCGGGGAGTAGACAGTAGATGAATAGGTATTTTTTCATGATGTTGAGTATCCTTCGGGATGTGCCTGGTGCCAGGTCCAGGCGCTTTGAACTATCGTTTCAAGACTGGCGTATTGTGGATTCCAGCCGAGCTGTGTGCGAGCTTTGGTGGCGTCGGCTACGAGTGTTGTGCAGTCTCCGGCGCGCCGCGGTTGGATTTCGGCGGGAATGGGGTGTCCGGTGACACGGCGGCAGACATCGATGACTTCTTTGACGGAGTAGCCATCGCCGTTGCCGAGGTTGAAGGCGCCGCGAATGCCGGGCTCGAGGGCGAGAATGTGCGCTTGTGCGAGGTCTTTGATGTGGATGTAGTCGCGTACACAAGTACCGTCACGGGTTTCATAATCATCGCCGAAGATGTAGATTTTTTCGCGTTTGCCTTGTGCGACTTGAAGAATGAGGGGAATGAGGTGGCTTTCCGGTATGTGCGCTTCGCCGTAGGCTTCGGTGGCACCGCAGGCGTTGAAATAGCGGAGGAAGACGCATTCAACGCCGTGGATTTGCTCGGCCCACTGGAAGATTTTTTCACAGAGGAGTTTGGATTCGCCGTAGACGCTTTCGGGGTGTTGCGGAAGGGATTCGTCCATTGGGATTTTTTCGGGCGTTCCATAGGTGGCACAGGTGGAGGAGAAAATGAGTTTCTTGCAGTTGGCTTCAACCATGGCGTGCATGAGGTTGAGAGATCCGCTGACGTTGTTTTCGAAGAAAGGCAGGGGCTCTTTCATCGATTCGCCCACTTCGATGTAGGCGGCGAAGTGGATGACAGCTTCGGGTTGCTCGGTCTGAAGGGCGGTAAGGATATCTTCTTTGTTACGTAGGTCGCCTTGAATGAAGGTGGCACGGGGGTCGACGGCAGGACGGTAGCCGCGTTCGAGGTTGTCAAAGACGACGACATCGTGCCCGGCATCGCAGAGGAGTTGGGTGGTTACGCTTCCGATATATCCGGCTCCGCCGGCGACGAGTACTTTCATCTGTCTCTCCTTCTAAATAGATATGATTTGTGCGCCGGCAGAGGGCACCGTGATTTCAGCGGTAGGTTCTAATCCTTTTTGACGGCAGCTTGCTAAGATGTTTTCGGTGAGGGCTTGCGCTTCGGCTTCGCGGGCGAGAACGACCACGCTACCGCCCCATCCACCGCCGGAGAGGCGGGCGCCGAGGGCTCCGGCCTGTTGGGCGGCTTCGACGACGGTGTCGAGTTCGGGACAGGAGTTTTCGAAGGCGGTTCGGGAGGTTTCGTGGGAGTCGTAGAGCAATTGGCCAAAAGCGACGAGATCTTGTTGCTTGAGGTGTTCAATCGCCTGACCGACTCGGGTGATTTCGGCGACAACGTGTTCGGCGCGTTGCGCGGCTTCGGAGTCGATAAGGTGGCGGTGTTGTGTGAACTGTTCCCATGTGACATCGCGGAGGGTGGTGACGGTGTGTTCGAGGTGTTGGGTTAGTTCGCGGGCGGCTTTTTCGCAGCTTTCGCGGCGTTCGTTGTAGGGCGATTCGGCGAGGGCGTGCTTGATGTGAGGGTTGATCATGATGAAGCGGGCTTCAGCGGGAAGGGCAACGTTGTCGGTGCTGAGGGTTCTGAAATCGGAGTAGATCAGCCCGGAGGGTACGCCGAAGATGCTTGAGAATTGATCAAGCAAACCGCAGTTACAACCGGCGAATTGTTGTTCAGCGGCTTGAGCGACTTTTGCAATTTCGATGGGGTCGAGGGTGGCGCCGGCGTATTCGATGAGGGCGTAGGCGGTGGCGACTTCGAGGGCGGCGGAGCTGGAGAGTCCGGCGCCCATGGGAATAGAGCCGGCGAAGGTACAGTTGACTTGGTCTACTTGGATGCCGTGGGAACGTAGCAGATGGAAGACGCCTTTGACATAGTTCGCCCATTGGTGCTGATCGGATAGGCGTTCATCGGTTGTGGGGTCGAAGGTGACGCTTTGTTGGAGATCGGCGGCTAGTACATGCACGCCGGGTGCATCGGCGGGAGATAGGAGAAAGGCGGTACCGTGGTTGATGGCGGTGGAGAGGGTGGTACCGGCGTTGTAGTCGGTGTGGTTGCCGAGAATTTCAATTCGTCCGGGAGCGTAGGCGGTGATGGCCGGTGAGATTCCATATGTAGCGTTATGCTGTTGCGTGGCAAATTCGATGGGTTTTGAGTCGTACATTCGCTTTCTGTCCTCCGTGACTATGTGATCGAATCAATATAGAAGCGTAGTCTCATTTTTTCCATCTCTTTCTGGTCACATCTATCCAATTTGAAAGTTGTTTATCGGGAGGGCTTGCGTGGGTGGGTTGGGTTGGGTAGTTTTGATCTTTGGAATGCAGTTATGGCGTATGAAGTTTTAGCACGAAAATGGCGGCCGCAGCAGTTTGGTGATGTGGTGGGGCAGGACCATGTAACGCAGACGTTGGTGAATGCGATTGAGCAGGATCGGGTGGCGCATGCGTATATGTTTGTGGGCTCGCGGGGAACGGGTAAAACCACGACGGCGCGAATTCTGGCGAAGGCGCTGAATTGCGAAAAGGGGCCGTCGGCGACGCCGTGTGATTCGTGTGATGCCTGCCGAGAGGTTATGGCAGGTAATAGTTTGGATGTGATTGAGATTGATGGGGCGTCGAATAACAACGTGGATCAGATTCGGGATCTGCGGGATAACGCGCGCTATATGCCGACGCGGGGTATATATAAAATTTATATCATCGATGAGGTGCACATGCTTTCGACGGCGGCGTTCAACGCGCTGTTGAAGACGCTGGAGGAGCCGCCTTCGCATGTGAAGTTTATTTTTGCTACGACGGATGTGCACAAAGTGCTGCCGACGATTCTTTCGCGTTGTCAGCGGTTTGACCTGCGCCGTATCTCGGTGCAGGACATTGTGGGTCGGCTGCGGAGCGGTTGTGCGGAGGAGGGCATTGAGATTACAGAGGATGCGTTGTTGGCTATTGCGCGGGGTGCGGAAGGGGGCTTGCGCGATGCAGAGTCGGCATTGGATCAGATTATTGCCTTTCGGGGGAAAAATATAACCGAGGACGATGTGCTTTCGGTATTCGGACTGGTCTCACGGCAGGTGCTAGAGCAGTTGTCGGGAGCTATACTGAGCGGTGATGTGCCGGCGATTATGGGGTTGATCGCTAAACTAGATGAAGCCGGTAAGGATCTGCAACGCATTGTTATTGAGCTGCTGGAGCATTTTCGAAATGTGCTAGTGGTTTCATATGGTGACGATGCGGCGGAGGCTTTGGAACTGCCTGAGACGCAGCGAGAGGCGTTGGTTGCGCAGGCAGGCAGTACCGATCCGGGCCGTATTTTACGGGTAATTGATGAGTTGATTGAGACGGATGGTCGGATGCGGTATGCTCTTTCGAAGCGGACGCTTTTAGAGACGGGGCTCATACGCTGCGCGCGAGCGGCGGAGACCGTTACGCTGAATGAGCTAATGGCGGAAGTGGCAGCTCTAAAAAAAAAAGGGTATAGCCTAGCCCCATCGGCTTCGTTGGTAGTCGAAGAGTCTGCTGATGAGAAGCCTATGGAAGCAGCGGAGCGGTTGGAAGTGCCACTTGTTGATGAGCCGGTGGAGGGGGAACAGGATTTTGAAGCGGAGCGGGCGAAGCTGTGCGCGGGATGGAATTCGTTGACGAATGAGGTGGTTAAGGTGGATTCGCTAGCGAAGCGCTACCTGCACGATACGGTTCCGTTGCGGCTTGATGAGCGGGTGTTAACGGTGGGGTATGATCCGGAGTTTGCGGCGGAGAAGGAGCGCTTTGAGGAGCATCGGCTGAAGGTGGCGTTGGGCCGAGCGGTTGAAAAGGTATTAGGGCGCACGGTTTTGTTTGCTTTTGAGCCGCTAGGCGAAGATTGCCGGCAATCGCTTCCCTCTGATCATCCAGTAGGGGATCTGACGGAGGTTTCGCAGGTAGCATTGGATCAAGTGGAGTATGAACATCCGGTGGTGAAAGAGGTGGTGGAGATTTTTAATGGTAGTATCACAGATATTAGAACGTAACTCGGGAGATAATTTATGGATATGATGAAAATGATGAAGCAGGCGGCGGATCTTCAGAAAAATATGAAGAAGAAGCAGAAAGCCTTGGCAAAGACAAAGGTGCAGCATGAGCAGGATGGCGTGAGGGTGGAGATTTCGTGCGATATGAAATTGCAGTCGGTGAAGTTGGACGAAGCGCTTGTGGCGGCAGCGAACGGGAAAAAATTGGAGCAGGCGGTCGAGCAGGCGGTACAGGGTGCGCTGGATAAAGCGCAGGATGTGATGAATAAGGAGATGGGTTCGTTGACGCAGGGCATGGGATTGCCTGGTAATATGAAACTACCGTTTTAATAGGGAATCGGATTGAATATCCTGCTGGATAATTTAGTAGCGGCATTGAGCCGGCTGCCAGGGATTGGGCGGCGGACGGCGGAGCGGATGGCGTATATGCTGGTGGAAGATCAGCGGGGATTGAAGCGGCTATTGGCGAACGCGTTGCTGGAGGCTGATGAGGGGATTGTCTGTTGTGAGCGGTGCGGAGCGATCACGATGGCTTCGGAGAATCCATGCCGTATTTGTACGGGTCACCGGGAGGAGGCGCAGGTACTGTGTGTGGTGGAGGCATCGAGTGATATTTTGAAGATTGAGAGCTCGGGAGGATTTAAGGGGCGTTATCATGCGCTGATGGGCAGGCTTTCACCGATTCAGGGGGTTGGAGCAGCGGATTTGCGGGTAGAGTCTTTGCTGGAGCGGCTACAGCCGGAGGGCATTACGGAGGTGTTGCTGGCGCTTGGCACGGATGTGGAGAGTGAGGCAACAGCGCACTATCTAGCGGAATTGCTTGAACCGCGGGGGATACGGCTGAGCCGGATGGCATCGGGGCTTCCATCGGGGAGTGCGATTGAATATACCGATGCGGCGACCTTGGCGAAGGCGATTGAGGGTAGGCGGTCATTTTCGTAAAAAAGTCGATTTGGAAGGTTTGACTTCCCAATGGTTTCATGTATCTTTTTCGACCTTTGAAGCTTCCTGCGTAGCTCAATGGTAGAGTAGGTGACTGTTAATCACTTGGTTGTTGGTTCGAGCCCAACCGCAGGAGCCATTTTTCTTTCGGATAAAAGAGCAGTTCTGTTCAACCTCGTTTCCTGTTATGCCCTTTCAGCGAATTACGAGTAGGAGAAACTAATGCAGGCGATAAAGCTCTTTCTTTTGATTAACGCGCTGGCGTGTTATGGACTCTTGGTGCAGGCGGAAAGTCACGCATCAACCGTTCCGAACGTCATTCTTATTATGACGGACGATCAGGGATATGGCGATATCGGGGCTCATGGGAACCCGTGGTTGCAGACGCCGGAGATGGATCGATTATTCCACCAAGGTGTGCGGTTGGAGGATTTTCATGTGGACCCAACCTGTTCGCCTTCGCGAGGCGCGCTAATGAGCGGAAAATATGCGAGCCGAGTGGGGGTTTGGTTGACTTATGGCAGTCGTCATCATGTAGCAGCGGATGAGCTGTCGATGGCAGATATTTTCCAGCAGAACGGATATGCGACGGCTATGTTTGGTAAATGGCATCTGGGGGACAACTATCCGTATCGTCCAATGGATCGCGGTTTTGAGACGTCACTGATTCACGGGGGTGGCATGGTGGGCGAGACGCCGGATTTTTGGGATAATGATTATTATGATGATGTCTACTTGCGCAATGGAAAGCCGGAACGGGTAGCGGGGTATTGTACCGACGTGTGGTTTGATGAAGCGATTGCATTCGTTAAGAAGTCACAGGATAAGCCTTTCTTTTTATATGTGGCACCCAACGCGCCGCATGGACCGCTGTTTGTACCGGAAGCTTATGCGAAACCCTATAAAGAGCAGGGAGTGCCTCATGCGCGCTCTCTATTTTTCGGTATGATCTCTTCGATTGATGAGAATATGGGCCGCTTACGGCGGGCGCTTATGGAGGAGGGGTTGTGGGAGAACACAATTCTTATTTTCATGAATGATAACGGTACGGCGCAGGGGGCGAGCTTCAAGGCTGGCAACGGTCGCTCGTCCAACTCGGGGTGGGTTGTGGATGGATATAATGCTGGCATGCGCGGGAAGAAGGGGAGTGTTTTTGAGGGAGGGCATCGGGCTGCCTGTTTCCTGCATTGGCCGCAAGGGAGAGTTGTCGGAGGGCGTGGATATACGGGCTTAACGGCTCATATTGATCTGCTGCCGACATTGGTTGACCTTTGCGAGTTGAGATTGAATAAGCCAATAGATTTTGACGGTATATCTCTAAAACCTTTTTTAATGGAAGCGGATGTGCCAGCGATAAGTCGAACGATTCTGGTGCATCATCAGGGGCGTTTTGGTTCCCGTATTGAGGATGGATTATTGATCTATGAGAAAAATGTTGCCGTGATGCGTGATCGGTGGCGTCTGGTGGGGAAGCAATTATTTGACCTGGATCATGATCCGGAACAGCGTAGAGATGTGGCAGCTGCCTATCCGGATCTTGTGCGGTCACTTCGAGCGGAATATGAGGCGTGGTGGCGTGAGATCAGCGTTGCGGATGATCGGTATTATCCGTTCTGGATCGATCCGGATAAGCAGCATACCGTGTTGATCAGTTCTCAAAATTTGATGGGAGCGTCGGTTGCCTATAATCATCAACATGTTCGGGCGGGAACCCCGATTGAGCGTTCGTTCGCGATGATTGATGTGAAGCACCCGGGTCGCTATCGCATCACGGTTCGTCGCTGGCCCCGTGAATTGGATCTATCGATGGATGCCTTGCTTGAGCCATTGCCGCTCGTGCCGGAGCGGCACTATTTAGAGGACTTCTTATGTACGATGGAGAGTCGGGCGTTGCCTGTATGCAAGGCGGCTCTGAGCGTAGGATCGTTTTCGGATGAGCAACCGGTTGTGACGGGGGATAGAGAAGTTGTTTTTGAAGTAGAACTGGCGGCGGGTGAACAGCGCATTGAGAGCGTTCTGACGTTGGAAGATGGAAGCCAAACAGCGGCGTACTTTATGTATATTGAACCGACTAAGTAGATCTAATTTTAAAGCGTTAGTGGCGAATACGGCTAAGACCGCGCTGGAGCAGGATAAAGAGTAGCAGCAGCAGGCCGATGGTGATGGAGCCGAGGGAGGCGGGTAGGTTTGCAAAATAGGTGATCTGGTAAATGGTGGTGTGAATTAGAAAACCAAGTAGCGTGCCCAACGCATACCCAACCCCGCCGCTCAATAGCGTGCCGCCAATCACAACAACAGCAATTACATCGAGTTCCAGTGCTAACGCATTGGTAGGGTTGCCGGAGTCCATGTAGAGCGTCATGGCAATGCCAGCGATGGCTGCGAAAAGCCCGTTGAGCGTGTAGACCATAATCAACGAGCGATCTACAGGCAGCCCCATCAGCCGAGCGGAATGTTCGTTTCCTCCAATGGCATAGATAGCGCGACCAAAGGGTGTGTAGTGGAGCAACCATATCAGGCGCAACAGGAGTAGAATGAATAGAATAGCGGGAAAAGTCAGTTCCGCATGCGCAATCGGCAAACGGAAGTTGTCGAGTGTTTCATAGAAGCTGTGGTGAATCTGAATGGACTCCTTTTTAACGGCAAAGGCCATGCCGCGGGCGAGAAATAGTCCGCCGAGCGTTACAAGGAAGGGGGGCATTTTGAAGCGAACAATCAGCGTACCCATCAAGGCACCGAAGGCAACGCCGATTAGAATGGCTAAGAGCCATGCGAGAAGGGGGTGGAGTTGAAAATCGGTTATGCATCGTGCGGTGAAGATGGTGGTGAATCCGATCAGAGAGCCGACGGAGAGATCAATTCCACCGGAAAGGATCACCAGTGTCATGCCAAGTGCAGCGATGCCTAGAAAGGCATTTTCCGAGAAGAGGTCTGTGACTACATATAGAGAGCAAAACCCGGGGAACATAAGTGAGGCAGTAGCAAATAAGATGAAAAAAACGGCTGCTGTTGCCAGAACGGGATAGATATTTACGGGGATTCGTTTCATATGCGTCTCCATTTCTGAAGCCGTTTTTGTATGGGCTCGGACTGAATAAGACAGACGGTTAGAATCACGAGTGCTTTGGGAATGGGCGCAGTGTCGGCAGCTACGCCAAAAGTGTAGAGTGTGGTGAGCAGCGTCTGCAACAGGATTGCTCCGATGAGTGAGCCCGTCAGACTAAACCTACCGCCCGTTAGAGCAGTGCCGCCGACGACCACGGCAAAGATGGCATCCAGTTCTGTGAAAATGCCGGCGTTAACGGTGTCGGCTGCTTGGATGTTGGCTGTATCGACTAAACCTGCAATGCCGGCACAGAAGGCGGCGAATAGATAGACACCGATTTTAATCCGTTGTGCCTGAATGCCCGTTGCATAACTCGCTTTTTCATTGGTTCCAAGTGCTTCAATAAAGAGTCCGAGGGCGGTTTTGCGGACAATCCAGAGTGTTGCGATGAAGAGGCTGGAGGCGAGCGTTATCGTGAAAGGGAGCCCAAATAGAGTTCCGTTCCCGATAAAGCTGAATGTCTCTGCTTGTTGTTCTGCACCAAAACCAATGACTTTTTCTCCAGTGATAAAACGGGCGATCCCACGACCGGAAACCATGAGAATCAAAGTAGCAACAATCGGTTGTAGGCCAGCGCGAGTGACTAAGAGTCCGTTGATCCAGCCAGCCAGCAGTGCAACGATCAGGGCAATTGGAATTATTAGAAGTGTTGAAAGGGTACTGACAGTTAAGAGCAGCGCGGCAATGGCACCGGTTATAGCCATTACCGAGCCAACGGAGAGATCGACGCCGCCAGTAGCAACAACAAGCGTCATGCCCAATGCTAGGATCATGCCGATAGAACCGCGGTGGAGCACATCAACCAAACTGCCGTAGAGTTGACCGTCGCGAATTTCGAGCGCAAAGAAAGAGGGAATAAAGAGTAGATTGATAAGTAGTAGCAGTAGCAGGCTGACGAGGGGCCAGCTGACCGGTAGGCGTTTGATTCGTATCAGGATAGAGGGTTTAGTCTGCATGATGTTGAGCGATCTGGTCTAAAATATTTTTTTCAGTACAATTTTCGTCCTCTAACATGGCAATCAGTTGTCGGTCACGCATTACGGCGATGCGTTGCGAGATTCTGACAACTTCTTCGAGTTCGGAAGAGATGAAAATAATAGCCATGCCTTCATCATGTAACCGATTGATGAGCCGTTCGATCTCTTGTTTAGCGCCGATATCAATACCTCGAGTGGGTTCATCGAGAATGATAAGTTGGGGATGGACGGCGAGCCACCGCGCTAACAGGACTTTTTGTTGGTTGCCGCCGGAGAGATTTCCTACCGGGGTTTCGCGGTTGGGAGTTTTAATGTTTAACTGTTCGATATAGTGATCGGCTAGCGCTACTTGTTCTTCTTTGGATATGGTTCGCCATACGCCCTGTTGGCTCTGGAGCGCGAGTATAATATTTTCTCGCACCGACATTGTTAGGAAGACGCCTTCTCGTTTTCGATCTTCGGGGCAGAAGGCGAGGCCGGCATGCATCAAGCGGCGGGGCGTAGGATTCTTGATTTCCTGTTGATTAATGGTGAGGCAGCCTGATGAGGTGGTGTCGAGCCCGAACAGTAGCCGTACAACTTCGGTTCGACCGGAACCGAGTAAACCGGCCAGTCCAATTATTTCACCGGTATGGATAGAAAAATCGAAGGGTTTGATGCTATTGCCGCGCCCCATATTTTTGGCGGTTAAGAATGGTTTAGCACTCTTTTTTGTATAGCTTTCTCTACTTGTGGTAGCGGTAGAAACAGCGGTTTCTTTGCCGAGCATGGCGGTAATAAGCTCCATGCGCGGCAGTTCCTGCGTGAGGTATGAGCCGACGTGACAACCATTGCGTAGAACCGTGATCCGGTCGCAGATTTGATATACCTGATCGAGAAAGTGCGTAACGAAGAGCAGGGCGACGCCCTGTTCTTTTAACTGGTTTAGTACCCGAAAAAGCGTATCTACCTCCTGCTCATCCAGACTGGCAGTGGGTTCATCAAGGATGAGCACTTGTGCATTAAGTTGAAGGGCTCGGGCGATGGCAACCATCTGTTGCAAAGCGGTTGAGCAACTGCTGAGTGTTTGGTTGACGTCGGCGGGAACACCGACGGATTCCATGGCGTGTGAGGCTTGTTTGCGAAGAGATTTCCAGTCGATGAAACCCTTTTTTCGAGGTTCTCTTCCTAGCATGATATTTTCGGCAATGGAGAGGGTCGGGATGAGGTTTATCTCTTGGAAGACGGTGCTAATGCCAGCCTGCTCGGCCTCTCTCAAAGATGTGCAGGTGAGTAATTTCTGATGAAGGGTGACGGTTCCAGTGTCACGGCTATAGACGCCAGTGAGTGTTTTAATGAGCGTTGATTTTCCAGCACCGTTTTCACCCATGAGCGCATGCACTTCTCCGGCGTATAGATCGAGCTGCACGTCGGAGAGCGCTTTTACACCGGGAAACTCTTTTGAGAGCCCCCGAATGGATAAGCAGGGTTGAGAGTCGGGTTGGCTCATGGTTAGTAGCGGCGCTGTTCGATGTGCGCAGCAGCATTGCTGCGGTCAAAGACGGCATCTTCGATGAGCGTCTTTTTCTGCAAGGAATCAGCTTCGCCGGCCAGAATTTTTTCGACGGCATCCATTGCTAGAGGCCCTTGTAGGGGGTTGCACTCGACACTGCAGTTGAGTTTGCCAGCTACCATGGCATCAAAGGCTGCCCGAATGCCGTCGATCGATACAATCATGATATCTTCTCCTGGGCGGCGGCCAGCTTCTTCAATAGCCTGGATTGCGCCGATAGCCATGTCGTCGTTGTGAGCGTAGACAACATCGATGGAATCGCCATGTTTTTTGAGAAAGACTTCCATAACTTCTTTTCCTTTTGAGCGCCGAAATTCGCCGCTCTGTGAGTCGATGACTTCAATGCCTGGATGATCTTTGATGACCTCACGAAAACTGTTGTAACGATTGATGGTTGGGGAGGCGCCGGGGTTGCCCTGTAGCTCGACGACGCGTGCCTTTCCGGCGGTTTTATTTACCATCCAGCGGGTGGCTTTTATACCTTCGGCATAGGTATCCGCTCCGATGTAGCAGACATAGAGCGATGGGTCGCGGGTTTCGATGTCGCGGTCGAGGATGATAACGGGAATGCCCCGTCTTTTTGCTTTTTCGAGCACGTTGTCCCAGCCGGTTTCAACCAAAGGGGCTAAAATGATAACGTCTACGCCTTGGTTGATGAATGAGCTCATCGCTTTGATTTGGTTCTCTTGTTTAGATTGTCCCTCAGCAAACCGAAGATCATAGCCTTTGGCAGCGGCGGCTTCTTTGACGGATTCGGTATGGGCGTTGCGCCAATCGTTATCCGCACCGGTTTGGATGAAGGCAACGACGGGTTTCTTTGATTGGGATGAGTTCTCTCCACAACCACTAATGAAAAGGGTGCAGAGCAGTGGGACTATGACAGAAAAGGTTTGCAGTAATTTCATGGTATCTCCTATTGATAGTTCCGTAATTTTCAATGGTAAGCATAAGATGTCAAGTCGAGGCTACCTATCCATCTATAGAATTAGCGTCAGGTTCGGAGAATCACCCAATAGGATAGTGGAGATTTGGTACGTTATGATGATAGTCTACGACATTAAATTTTTTGTGAGGTTAGTGTGTATACAAGATGGTCAGTTGTAAGAAGCGTACTCCTACTGCAATTGCTGGGATGTAGTGGGGTGGTTGGAGCTACAGAACGACCGAATATCGTATGGATTACAACCGAGGACAACAGTCCGGACTGGTTGCGATTGTATGAGCCAGGTGGCGCTCCGATGCCGAACGTGGAGCGATTGGCGGAGCAGGGGTTGACGTTTGAAGCGGCCTATGCCAATTCTCCGGTCTGCTCGGCAGCCCGAAGCACCCTGTTGCTGGGTTGCTATGGACCGCGGGTCAGCACGCATTATCATCGGGCGCTGACGAAGGCGGCGTTGGCGGAGCCTTTGAAGCCCTATCCACTCTATTTTCGTGAGGCGGGGTATTACACAGCTAATTGTTCGAAAACCGACTATAACATTATCGAATCGGCCGCGATCTGGGATGAGAGCTCCAATCGGGCTAGTTATCGAAACCGCGAAGCAGGACAGCCGTTTTTTCAGGTATGGAGTTTGCACGAGACGCATGAGTCTCGCACGCATGCAACTTTTGATAAAAAAGCGGACGCGGCGTATGTTTCGAAGCCGGAACAGATGAAGGTTTTTCCCTATCATCCCGACACGGCGCTGTTTCGAAAGTTGTATGCGCACTATCTTGATCAGCATCGTGAAACGGATAGGCGAATTGGTGGGTTTCTCGATCAGCTGGTAGCAGATGGGTTGATGGAAGAGACCATTGTGTTTATTTTTGGAGATCACGGTGGGGTGCTACCGCGTTCTAAAGGGTATGCATACGAAAGCGGATTGCGTGTGCCGCTGGTGGTTTCTGTGCCGAAGAAGTGGCAGCATCTTTTTCCCGCACCGGCGGGTTCTCGGATTCAAGGATGCGTGAGTTTTGTAGATTTTGCCGCAACAGCGATGAAGCTGGCAGGGCTAGAACCGCCAGCACACATGGATGGTACACCTTTTCTTGGGGCGGGGGTAACACTCGAAGAGGTTAACCGGCGCGATACGGTGATCGGGTATGCAGATCGGTTTGATGAAAAAATGGATATGGTGCGGACGCTTCGCAAAGGGCGCTTTAAATATATCCGAAACTATCAGCCCTATCATCCTGACGGGGTGTTTAATGCGTATCGGTATAAGCAGGCTTGTTATCGCGAATGGTTTCGATTGGCAACGGCGGGTGAGCTGAATGAAGTGCAACGCGCCTTCTTCGAACGACGGGCGCCGGAAGCACTCTATGACTTGGAATCCGATCCCCATGAGACAGTGAATTTAGCGCAGGACCCAGCATATCGAGCGATTGCCAAGTCGATGCGGATAGAGCTACGTGAGGCGTTGCAGGCAATGCCCGACTTGTCGTTTTATCCGGAAGCGGTATTGGCACGCGAGGCGTTGGCGGATCCGGTTGCGTTTGGAGAGGCTCGCCGGCATCAGATTCGTGCGCTGAGTGAGCTGGCTGATCTGCAGTGTATCGATTTTCAGGCGGCTTCTGGGGAGCTGGCGAACGCCATTCAATCGTCATGTTCGATGACGCGCTATTGGGGTTGGATGGGAGCGACGGCTTTTGGTAGCGAGGCGCAGGCGTGGGTGCCGGAGGCGAAGGAAGCATTAGCAAACGATACCGATCCGCTTGTTCGGTTGCGCGCATTGGAATTTTTGGCGCAGTTGGAACCACTGGAGATGGTTGTGCCGTTGACGGAGATGATTAAACAAACGACCTGCTCTATGGAGCAGTTGACGTTCTTGCAGACTGCGGCGTGGCTGCAGCTGATCGAGCCGGCGGTTCGGTTTGACGTGGGCGAAAAGGATTTACGTTCGGGTTCGAAATTGATGGAGACACTTCTATCAATTCGATTGGATTATTTATCAACTGCCGGCCGGAGTGCGGCGATTAAGTAGGTGTAAGGAGAAGGAGAAATACAATGGAAATTAGTAGAGAGCCGTTTGGAAGTGTAGATGGAGTCGATGTGGAGTTGTTCACGTTGCGAAACAATCAGCAAGTAACCGCTAAGATTACCAATTATGGTGGCATTGTAACCTCGTTGGTGGTTCCGAATGCATCCGGTAAGTTGCAGGATATTGTCTGCGGTTTTGATACATTGGAAGGGTATTTTAGCGATGCTTATAAAGCGAATTCTCCTTACTTTGGGTGCCTGGTTGGACGGTATGCTGCACGGATCAAGGATGCGCGCTTTTCGGTCGATGGAGCATCGTATTCGGTGGCAGCGAACGATGGAACGAATCATATTCATGGTGGCATCAAGGGGTTTGATAAATGTGTTTGGGAGGCGACGGTTGATGGGGAGACGCTGCGCCTATCGCTGGTCAGTCCCGATGGTGACGAGGGGTATCCGGGGCGTGTGGAGGTGGCGGTTGAATATACGCTGAATGATGCCAATGAGCTGGTGATTTCGTATGAAGCGACGCCGGATAAAGCGACGCCTTTATCGTTGACGAATCACACCTACTTTAACCTGAACGGGTTTGAGCATGATATTATCGATACCGAGGCACAGATTGATGCGGACCGCCTTCTTTCGGTGGATGAAACCAACGTGCAGCTCGGTGATGAGGTGGTGGTGGCCGGAAGCGTATGGGATTACAGAGAACCCAAACCGTTTAGAGCCGTTTTTGAAGAGAAAGCGATGGGCTTTGAGACCTACTACATTTTTAATAAGCCGGTGAATGAGATGGATAAAGTGGCGCGGTTTTACGATGCACGTAGTGGTCGTTCGCTTGAAGTGCTTACCACCGAACCCAGCATGCTGATGTATACCGGTTTTTATACATCGGATGAGTTGAAGCGGGAGAGCGGAGCGGCTTTTGGACAGTTTCGGGCGTTCTGCTGCGAAACATCACGCTATCCAAATGGGCCGAATATTGCAGGTTCCCCCGGCAGTATTACGCAGGCAGGTGAAACCTATCGCCAGCATACTGTTTTCCGGTTGGCTTGGTAAGTATGTTGCGGATAGAGATCGAAGGATGTAGCGAAGGAGTGTCGAAATGAAACGGTGGATATTAGCGTGGATTGGACTGTGTATGTGCGGAGCGTTTGCTATGAGCAGTGGCGGGGCGAGCGAGCAGCCGAATATTCTGTTTATTATGTCGGACGATCATACCTCGCAGGCGGTGGGCGTTTACAACAGCCGGTTGGCAGCTTTAAACCCGACGCCCACCTTGGATCAACTGGCAGAGGATGGGGTGGTGATGGAGAACGCATTCTGTCCCAATGCGATATGTGTGCCGAGTCGGGCGAGTATTCTCACCGGTCAGCACAGCGCGGTGAATGGCGTACCTACGTTGAACGAGGCGCTGCCGGTGGAGCGTCACTATCTCACGCACGAGATGAAGCGGGCGGGATATCAGACAGCGATCATCGGTAAATGGCATTTAAAGGTGCTACCGACCTCCTTTGACTATTACAAAGTATTGAAGATGCAGGGGGACTACTTTGACCCCATTTTTCTCGATATGGAGTCGACGAATACCGTTTTCCGCACCTACACGCAGGGAGATCGAACCTGGCGGGCTGCGTTTGAAAATGCGGTTCAGATGAAGGGGCACTCTACCGACCGGATTACCGATATAGCGCTAGACTGGTTTAAAAACAAACGGGACCCAGAACAGCCTTTTTTCCTCAAGCTCCACTACAAAGCCCCGCATGACTATTTTGAGTATGCGACGCGGTATGAGTCATACCTCGCCGATGTTGAAATTCCAGAGCCGGAAAATATGTGGGACCTGAAGGAGAACGGATCCATCGCCACTCGCGGGCTGGATGATACCTTAACACCGTATATCGGAACATCGGTAGGGCGGCGGAATTTGCGTCGTAACTATGCAGAAGATCCAGCAACTCCATGGGCGGATCAAATCGACCACTCGCTGGACGACGATGCCATTAAGCGGCAGGCATATCAGCTCTACATGAAGGCGTACCTACGCTGCGTGAAGGGGGTCGACGATAATGTGGCACGGGTGATCAACTATTTGAAAGCCGAGGGGCTTTACGAAAACACCGTGATTATCTACACCGGAGATCAAGGGTTTTATCTTGGCGAACATGACTACATTGACAAGCGCTGGGGCTATGAAGAGGGGATGCGGATGCCGTTTATCATCAGCTATCCAAAAGCCATTAAAGGCGGTGTTCGGTCTGATGCTATCGTAGAAAATGTGGATTATGCCCCCACGATGCTCGACTATGCCGGCGTGCCCACGCCGGACTATATGCACGGGCGCAGCTTCCGTTCAATTCTCGAGAGCGGTCGTGAGCCATCCGATTGGAAAAAAGCGGCTTATTATCACTACTGGATGCACATGGCGCACCACGACAATCCGGCCCATATCGGTATTCGTACCAAGCGGTATAAACTGCTCTTCTTCTACGGAACCGGCTGGAACGGTGAGACAGAGCCTGATACGCCGCCCGCTTGGGAGCTCTACGATTTAGAGAAAGATCCAAACGAAGATTATAACGTGTATGATGATCCTGCATATGCAGGCGCGGTACAGGAGCTAAAATCATCGCTCAAAGCGCTGCGCGCGGAATACGGCGAGGATGATCCCAAATTTGCCTTCAATCAAGTGATAGACGACTACTGGGCATACGATGCCAACGACCGCAAACGCGCGCGGATGATTAGCCCTACGGTACTCGAGAAGCACCAGAACGGTACGTGGCCACACAATCAGCCCCGTAAGAAAATGCCGGGAAAAGCCGTTTCTCAATAGGCAAAAAAAAGCCCGATCAATTGATCGGGCTTTTTCGTATCTACTGTTTGGGTCTTAGCCAGCGTAGAGGGCTGAAACCTTTTCCCAGTTCACTACGTTAAAAAACGCCGCGATATAGTCCGGGCGGCGGTTCTGGTAATTGAGGTAGTACGCATGCTCCCACACATCCAACCCGAGGATCGGAGTTCCGCCTTCGACGTCCGCCATGTAGGGGTTGTCCTGATTAGCGGTAGAGGTAACGCTCACTGAACCGTCATCGTTCTTGCAGAGCCACGCCCAGCCAGAACCAAAACGAGTTGCCGCTGCATTGCTGAACGCCTCTTTGAAGCCGTCCATGCTGCCGAATGCGCTGTCGATTGCCGCTTGCAGTTCGGCACTCGGCTCGCTCGCTTCCGGTGAGAGGATTTCCCAGAAAAGGGAGTGGTTCGCGTGACCGCCGCCGTTGTTGCGGACTGCACCCTGTTTTTCTGCCGGTAGTTCGCCGAGGCGGGCGCAGAGCTCTTCCACCGGAAGATCTGCCAGTTCGCTACCTTCCAAGGCTGCATTCGCTTTGGTGATATACGCCTGGTGGTGTTTTGTGTGATGGATTTCCATTGTTTTCGCGTCGATATGCGGCTCTAACGCATCATACGCATACGGCAACGCCGGTAGTTCATAAGCCATTTTTTTCTCCTATAAGTTAAACATTCACTGCTTTTTGATAATGAAGTAGAACGCAAGTAAGTCAATCGTGAAGGGGTTGAACTTACACCGTTTCTGATTTTCCTCTATTCACAAAAAAAGGCCCGCCGGGT
>CAXGYR010000016.1:0-25515 GCA_964014015.1 uncultured Kiritimatiellaceae bacterium | reverse complement strand
CGCTGCAGACAGGCAAGAAGCCGGTGAGCTTTATGGACCTGGAGACGCTGGAAAATATGGAAGACTAAACCGATGAAGTTGGGAAGACAGTCGAATGAGGATGATCTCGAGTTAGATATGTCGCCGATGATCGACATGGTCTTCCTCTTGTTAATCTTTTTTATCGTGGTTTCTCAGGTGATCGATGAAAAGCCGAGAGTTGAAATTCCGGAGGCGACGTATGCGAAGGTTCCGGAAGACACCACGGGTCGGTTGATGATTACGGTGATGCGAGATGAATCGTTGTTCATTGCTTCTGAGCCGCAGGCACAAGAGTTGGATATGGTGAAGGAGCGGATTGAACAGGAGATTAATGCGAATCCGCGATTACGTATTTTAATTCGGGCGGATGGAGCTGTGCCGTATGAGGTGAATGAGAAGATTATGAATGCGTGTGCCGAAGTGGGTGCGTTGGACATTATTTTTTCGGTATTTGAGAAGTAAAAATGAATTTTAGCCGTCAAGTTGAAGAAGATAAATTTGAGATTCAGATTGCGCCGCTAATTGATGTGGTGTTTTTGCTGCTGATCTATTTTATGGTGACGACCACGCTTATTAAGAAAGAAGCGGATATCGGTTTTGTGCTGCCGGCTAATATTGCGGTGGAGGATATGCAGGATATTCCGGTTGAGGCTTTGATTGAGATTAATCCGGAGGGCATCGTTGAAATCGAAGGAATGCGATTTGCGAGTGATGATGATGCGCTCGATGATCTCATTCTTCAACTAAGGGGGTTGAAGGAGATAGCTGTGACCCAGCGGGCGCCGTTCTATGTTAATTTGATACCGCATAAACGAGCGCTGCACAGTCGTATTATTGATGTGATGGACGCGTGTTCGGCGGCAGGAGTGGATAGTTTAACTTTTGGTAAGAGTCAGGAATGAAAAAGATAACCGGTTTCATTTTAAGGTGGATACGAGGGCAGTCAACGGCTGTTCTACTGAGCGTTGCATTGCATGTATTGATTGCGGTTCTGGCAAGTGTTTTTGTGGTGTTCAACATTGTGAAGAAGGAGGAGAAAAAATTTGAGCCTCCACCGCCAGTAGAGCGACCCAAAATGAAGCTGAAGAAACCGCGTGTTAAGATGAAAAAGCAAACGCAGCCGCGGGTATCACAACGCATTGTAGCTAAAACGGTGGTGAATATGCCCGACATTCAGTTGCCGGATGTTTCTGGTGTAGGAACGGGAATGGGTACGGGTATAGATGGTTATGAGCTGATGCCGGATATGGACTCGCTGAGTATTTTTGGCGGTACAAAATCACTGGCAACGGGAAATGAGTTTGAGGGTGTTTTTTATTCGTTGGCGTATGATCGGCAGGGAAATGAAACAGTTGTAACAGAATCAACTTATACCTCTATCATTAGGCGCTTTATCGAAGCAGATTGGAACCCATATGTTTTTGCGCCCTATTATCGGGCAGCGCAAAAGCTGTATACTACGCAAATATTTATTCCGACGATTTACTCTGAATTTGGACCAGCATCTTTTGGTATTCCAGATGGTCCTGATTTTGATCCTTATCTATGGTGTGTCCATTACAAGGGGAAAATTGCACATAAGGATGGAGGCCGTTTTCGGTTTCGAGGATTGGGTGATGATATTCTGATCGTTCGGGTGAACGGTGAAATTGTTTTTGACGGTTCATGGGATGCTTTTCGAGATGAGTGTACTGGCTTCCAGCCGGAGAGTGCTGATGATAGAAGGTATTTCATTGGTCATGCAGTTTGCGGTGTAGGCAACTGGTTTGAATTGGAATCAGGGGAGCCGGTCGAGATGGAAGTGTTGATTGGCGAAATTCCGGGTGAACGTTTTTGCGCGTATCTGCTGATTGAAGATGAATCGGTGGATTATGATCTGAACCGAAATGGGATGCCGGTTTTGCCGGTGTTTAAGACGGCAGAGATTCCGGATCGGGTAAAAGATAAAATTAAGTATACGCTTATTCCCGGAGAAGGGGATCTGGATGCTGAACTGAAGTTTAACGTGTATTGAGTAGGTGTAGGAGTAGTGACGTGAAAAGTCAGGTTAATTTTTTGAAGAGTGTGGTCGGCTTGAGGACGCTACTGGTTTTATTGCTCTGGTCTGGTTTTACTGCTACGGCTTTTCAAATGCGGATCTGGGAGGACGTGAATGGCTTGCAGATCAAGGGAAAGTTTGTGCGGGAAATTTTTGGTTCGGTTGAGATTCGTAGACCAAACGGAGAGTTGCACAGTATTGTACTCGAGGAGTTATCGCCGGAAGATCTAGCGTATGTTCGTACATTAATTCCACCCGAGGTGGTTGTTTCAGTTAGAGCTAAAGAATCTGCTAAGGAACGTAACGAAGAGTTTATTTGGGCAAACGATAAAGTTACGATTATTACCGCCGAAGTCGAAGTGCGAAAAAAGAGCCGAACACCGTATCAAGGGACGTTGAAAGCTGAGGTCTACCTGATTGGTAAAGAGATGGTAACGGGGGTATACAAGCTGGTTGGAAAGGGAACATCTCGTGTTCATTTTACGGAAGATAATAAAGGACGTTATGAATTCAGCACGGCCGCAGAGTATCGGATATATGAAGAGTATAATGAAATAGAAATACGTGGTGCGGCGTATGAGGGATACTTAGTTGTGGTGGTTGACCCGCAGGGTGAAACGCTGGTCACGGAAACGAATCTTTCGTGGTTGGAAGAAGAACATATTGATACGTTGCGGCGCTTTTATGTGGGCATTTTTTTCGATGAGCGATGTGAAAAGCGAAGTGCTCCTCGACCCAAATACTATGATGTACGGGTTCAGTTCTAACTTGTTGTAGAATCTTTTTTATAATGCCGTTGCCAAGTTCGCTAACATCTCATAAATTTCAACGCTTTTATGGTTGCCGGAGTGGCGGAATTGGTAGACGCACGGGATTCAAAATCCCGCGACTTCGGTCATGTGGGTTCGAGTCCCACCTCCGGCACCAAATTCTTTTCAGTTGCGCTGAGTTTTTTTGGCTTTTACCTAAAACAGAATACTGTCTTGCTTGTTGAGTTTTTAATAAAGGTTTGTCCTCCATGAACGATTTCTGATGGTAAACTTCATGATGAAGTATGCTTTTCTCGCACCGCTCTTGGTCACGCTAGTTTATGCTAGAGCTTTCACTTTTTTCTGCGACAAGCGAAGAGAGTTGGTTGGTTACGTAATTTGTATCATGATATCGATAGTGTGGTCTAACGTGGTCGCTAATCATAGTGCGTTATGGGCGTGTCTTAATTTTTTACCTTCAGAACGTGAAATAGTATGAATATTAAAGAAAACAGGACATATTAAACTATTCAAGGGCCCGATTTGAAAACAGGTTTATTATAGTCAATAAATTGACTGAAACTTAATTTCTGTTCGATATATGTTGACCTTAATTCTGTTGTGAATAACTTTATATAAACATTATGAATGCTTTTTGTTGACGTATGATTGACCTGAAATGGAGCGTAAATAAGTTATGGGAATAGGTGCTAAAGTATGGGCAGTTGCCTTTTTGGCGATTGTACTGTTTGGATTGCAGGCCGATGGAGAAACGGCAGATCAAGTGTTCTATGTGTCGCCATTTGGCAGCGTTGGCGCAGCGGGAACCGAATCGGACCCGTTTAAAACGATTAAGCAAGCGCGCGATGCAGTGCGGGAATTCAGTGAGCAGGGTTATGATGTCGATCTGGAGGTTCTTTTTCGCGAGGGTAACTATGCGATGCATGATTCCGTTGTTTTTTCTTCGGCTGATTCTGCCGCAGAGGGTGTACGCATAACCTATCGAGCTGTCCGTGGCGAGCAGGTGATCTTTTTTGGGGGAGCGTCGTTACCAGCAGCTGCATTTAAGCCGCTGCGCTCAGATGATTCGCGGGCGGATACGATCATCGACGAGCACGCTCGCAAAAAGATCCGCTATATACCGTTGAAAGCGCATGGTATTCACGATTTTGGTGAACGCAGCTATCATGGTTTCCGTGTTGGCCGTGGAAAAACGCCTCCAATGGAGCTTTTCATTAATGGGCGGGCGATGACGCCGGCCCGCTGGCCCAACGAAGGGCTTGCGCCGATGGACAAGGAAGTTTCACTGGAGGAGCGCATTATTGAAGCGGGCGACGACTGGACGCCTTCAAGTCCGACTGGTAAAGGGGGAACCTTCACGGTTGATTTTGACCGGCTGAAATATTGGGGCGCTGCCGAGGATATGTGGCTCGATGGGCTGGTGGCGAACGACTGGTCGTGGCAGTCGCACTCGATTGCTTCGATTGATGCGGAAAATAGAACCCTTACGCTGCGCGATCCGGCTCCCTACAAAATTAAGATGACGCCGTGTTTCTACGTCGAAAACCTGCTCGAAGAAATAGACATGCCGGGTGAATATTTTATCGATCGTAAAACGGGCTTTCTATACCTGTATCCGCCGCAGGATATGGCAGCAGATTCTTTCATCTGTGTGAGCACGCTGACGGAATCGATGCTGGTGATTGACGGCGCGTCGCGGCTCACATTTGACGGCCTGATTTTCGATACGGGGCGCGAGGGCGCAATCGATGTGAGGTCGGGCGAGGCGAATCGTTTTGCTAACTTGGAAGTACGCAACTTTTCCGGCACGGCAATTCGTCTGGACGGGCGAAATAATCTTGTGAGCCGGTCTTTTATTCATCACATCGGGGGCAGCGGAATCATTCTGGCTGGCGGCGATCCGAAGACATTGGAGGCTGGACACAACGCGGTTGAGGATACGGAAATCCGCCGCTTTGCGGAGTACGATAAGGCGTACACGCCAGGCGCTAAGCTGGAGGGAGTTGGCAACCGGGTTTCGCATTGCGAGATCCATGATGGCCCGCACGGTGGCATTACGCTCAAGGGGAACGACCATCTGATTGAGTATAATAACCTGCACCACTTAATTCAGGAGTTCAGTGACTTTGGCGCAATCTACATGGCGACCGGTCACGACCCTTCTCAGCGTGGGCATCTGGTTCGGCGCAATTATATTCATGACCTTGGGGGACCGGGGCGTAAGTGGTGCGTTGGGATCTATAGTGACTGGTTTTCGCAGGGCTCAACCTTCGAGGAGAACATTTTTCAACGTATCGGCGATGATCCGAGCACCTTTGAGTTTATTGCCATGGTTAACAGCAGCGGGCGCTACAACCGTTTTTTCAATAACGTTATGATTGATTGTCCCATCCCGTACGACCGCGGATACAACATGAGTTATGGATACATAAAAGAGGGAAAGGACAAAAAACTACTGGCGGACTGGCGCAAGCGGTTTGAAAATCCAGAGCTGCTCAGTGGTATCCACGGAACCCGCTATCCCGAACTGCACCGTTTCTTTGATGAGGCAATCTGGTTTCCAGAGACCTGCCAATTTGAGCGCAACCTAATTTACAACCATGCTGTGCCTCTGCATGAAGAATATATCCCGGAGCATTTTATTATGGATCGTAGTCGTAAGGGGTGGAGTCATCATGAAGACCTCGCCAACGCGCACGACAATTGGGTGACAGACAAAAATCCTGGTTTCGTAGATCTGTCGGCTGGTAATTTTAACTTCCGAGATGATGCGCAAGTGTTTGACGAGATTCCGGGCTTCAAGGCGATTCCTTTTGATAAAATTGGTATTAGAAAATGACGGATCAATACGGACATTTTTCAGAAGATGGTAGCGAGTATGTCATTACCAATTCCCGGACGCCACGGCATTGGTATAACTATCTGTGGAACGACGACTATATAACTTTTACCTCACAAGTTGGTAATGGCGAAGGGTTTGCGCAGGACGACATGGGGCGCCGAATCATGCCGCTGATCAACCGCTGTCTGTTCTTGATCGATACCGATGGTAGCTACTGGGCGGCCAATAACCCCATGATTGGTGCGGGCGCTACAACGTATGAATGTACACATGGATTGGGTTATACGGTGATCCGGCTGGAACACGACGGCATCGAAACGTCGTTACGCATCTTTGTGCCGCGCGAGGGGCGGTGCGAAGTATGGTCACTCCATGTCAGAAACAACCGTTCTGAGGCATGCAGCCTCAAGGCGGTTCCATACGTTAAAACGGCGCTAGACGGCTTTTACCGCCCGCAGGACTATGACATGGGGCGGGCAGATTTTGATCCTGCATTACAAGCCGTTATCGGCCAGAACTATGGTGCGTTTGAAAGTGTTGAGGAGCGCATCCTTCTAGGCTATTTGATGGCGGGCGATGAGGTGAGTGGATACGATGCTCGAAACGATGCGTTTGTTGGCGCCTACTCTGAAGACTCTGCGCCGGAAGCCGTGCTTGCAGGCGGTTGCCGCAACAGTTCATGCTACGCTGAAAAAATGTGTTTCGCGCTCGAAAATACGATCAAACTGCAGCCCGGTGAGGAACGTACACTCGACTATCTGTCCGGTGCAGCCATCGACAGAGAGGAGATTGCTGGTCTGCGCAAACGGCTGCTGGCATCCGGTGGAATCGAAACGGAGTTTGCCGCAACGGTCAGAAAGCTGGTGGTGGATATTGAAGGTCTATCTATCGATACGCCGGACGAAGGGCTCAATCTTTTGTTTAACGGTTTTTTGAAACATCAAACCAGCATGGGGAGCCGCTGGGCACGAGTACGACACAACGGTTTCCGTGATACCAACTGCGACTGCGAGTGCTTGGGCATAGTTAATCCCGAACTGGCGTGGGAACGCGCGAAGCGTATCCTGTCCTATCAGTATAGCACCGGCTATGCGCCGCGCACGTTTCTCAATGGACAGCTTGAAGATCGCGGCTATGCCGACAACACGGTCTGGATCACGTTCAACATCTACCACATACTCAAGGAGATTGGTGATCTCTCGATTCTGGATCAAGAGGTGCCGTTCAACGATGGATCGACTGGTACGGTCTACGACCACGTTAAGCGATCGGTCGATTGGCTCTGGAGCGACCGCGGGGAGCTTGGCCTGGTTCGAATCCATGGTGGCGATTGGAACGATTGCCTCAATTTGGCAGGAATCAAGGGTAACGGAATGAGCGTCTGGCTCTCTATCGCGTGGTTCCTAGCGAATCGTCAGTTTGTCGAAATAGCGCAGCTCAAGGGGTGTACGGAGGATGCGTTGCTGGCACAACAGCGTGGGGACGAGATGCGCGAGATCATCGACCAGCATGGATGGGATGGAGAATACTATCTAGCGGCTTACGACGACGATGGCAAAAAAATCGGATCTCATACGTGTGATGAAGGTAAGATGCACCTGATTCACCAAGCATGGGTTGTGATGGCTGGCGCAGACAAGGACGGTAAAGGCGCGTTAGCGATGGATGCCGTGGAAAAAAATATGATAACCGGTCTAGGTGCTGTGATGGCTTGGCCTTCGTACAGGTATTACCGTAATGACATTGGTATCACCACGCAGAAACTTCCCGGCGTCCATGAAAACGGGAGCGTCTACCTGCACGCCTGCACATGGAAACTTGCCGCCGATGCGATTTTAAAACGGGCTGATAAGGTGCAGGAGGGGATTGAAAAGATGCTGCCTGACAATCATAAGTGGGCGGAAAAGCACTGCGAACCCTACATTATGTGTAACTCTTACTTTCCGGCAGAAGCCGGTTATCGCGAGGGCAGCCCCGGACAGAGCTGGCGCACGGGCACCGGCGCGTGGTTCCTCAAGGACATCGCGTTCTATGCGCTGGGCTTGCAACCGGAAATGGACGGTCTGCGGCTTAATCCCTGCCTGCCGCCTGACTGGAAAACCTGTTCCTTGCGCAAGCATTTCCGCGGTGCGGAGTATGTAATTCAGTATGAACAGCCTGAGCATAGCGACGGGGTAACGATTAACGAGATTATGGTGAACGGCGAACTGGTTGAGGGCGACATCTTGCCATGGGAAGCAGGCGGGCGCTATGCGGTTAAAGTAAAGGTTGGAGAGAAGTGATGCTACATTCTGCTCAACAGTTGAAGGATATGGTTGCCGAAAAAGATTTCTTCATTGGAATCGATTCCGATGGTTGCGTGTTTGACTCGATGGGCTTGAAACACAAGGAGTGCTTTGCGCCGATGTTCATCAAAAACTTTGGCCTTCAATCGGTGAGTCAGGCTGCGCGCGAAGTCTGGGAGTTTGTAAACCTCTATTCCAAAACGCGTGGAGTGAATCGCTTTCATGCCGTGGTGCGTGCGCTCACGTTGCTGAAAGAGCATCCGAATGTGGTTGCTCGCAAGGTTGTAATACCCGACACGGCTGCTCTGGAGGAGTGGATTGCTCGAGGAGAAAAGCTGAGCAATCCTATGCTGAAGAAAGAAATTGAAAGCGGTAACGAAGCGCTTGCGCCTGCGCTGGCATGGTCGCTCGATCTCAATCGAGCTGTTCAGGAAATTGCTATCGGTGTTGCGCCGTTGCCGTTTGTTCAGGACTGTTTGAAAAAGATGGTGGGCAAGGCCGATGTATTGGTGGTGTCGCAAACACCGCTGGAGGCATTGGAGCGGGAGTGGGCAGAAAACGATATGGATGGCTACATTCGTGGGATTGCCGGACAGGAGCATGGAACTAAGTCGGAACATCTTCAATTTGCGGCGGTGGGTAAATATGCACCCGAAAGCATTTTGATGATTGGCGATGCACCGGGAGACTACGATGCCGCCCAAGACAATAATGCGTTGTTCTATCCTATTGTACCAGGCCAAGAGGCTGAATCGTGGGAACGCCTATTCCATGAAGGGCTTGACCGCTTTTTTGCTGGAACCTATACCGGAGAGTACGAAGAAGAACTGGTTCAAAAGTTTAATGCTTCATTGCCGGAGCAACCACCGTGGAAGACAAGAAAGGAATTTTCACAATGAACATGGACAATACATTTTTAACAAATCTTATCTCCGACATGAGCCTGGAGGAAAAGATCGGACTAACTCTCACGGTCATCAGCGAGGGTGGAACGTATCTGCCCGCCAACGAGGGATTGATCCGGGATTACAACTGCGGAGGGCTACGTGTGGTGCCGGCGGTCCGTTATGGTCAGCAACTTTTCGTGGACGGCGAAAAACGATCGAAGGGCAATGAAGCTAACGAGCGGATTTATTATCCATCCGATCAGAAAAATCCAGTGGACATTAGCCTGCCTCATTTTGCAAAGACACTGCAGAGTTATCATCAGGAAGCACTTCAGTGCCATGGCATTCCGTTGCGCATTGCGTTTGACCAGGAGGGCGGTGTTTCCCGTGATCTCACCTTCGGCGGTGCGCACATCTTTCCGCCGCCGATGGGTCTTGCAGCTTCCGGCGATCCTAAAATTGCATACGAAGCGGCCAAAGTGATCGGCCGTATGGGCCGCGCTGTGGGGCTGAATATGATCCATTCGCCGGTGCTTGATGTGAATGTGGAGCCGGACAATCCGGAGATCTATACACGCGCCTATTCTGATATTTCAGAAGTGGTCGCGGAGTATGCCGTAGCCAGCGCACGCGGTTTCAAGGAGGTGGGAATGATAGCGACCGGCAAACATTTTCCGGGACGTGGCGATTCAACTGGTGATGCCCATTTTGAAATTCCCGTACTGGATATTTCTTGGGATACACTCTGGAACCGAGACTTGTATCCCTACCGCGTACTGATCGAAGAAAATTTACTTCCGGTTATCATGACGGCGCATAGCCTCTATCCCGCTATTGATCCAGACGAAATCGCGACGCTCTCCGAAAAAGTACTACAGGGCGTGTTGCGCGATAAAATGGGATACGATGGTGTGATTACTTCCGATGCCATCGGCATGAAGGGCGTTACTCTGAAGTATGATGTTCCCGATGCCTGCGTGAAGGCGCTACAGGCTGGTTGCGACATGCTGCTTATGCGTATGTCCACCGAGGAGCCGATCGGTCCGGTGATTCCAAAAACTATTGAGAAGATCAGGCAGGCGGTTGAGAGCAATGAACTCAAGTCCGAGGAACTAGATGCCAAGGTTTATCGAATCCTGCGTTCTTACCAAGAGGCAGGATTGTTCGAGGCAGATGCCGCGCAGAGCGAAACCATCAACGAGGTACTTGAAGACCCGCATTGTATCAACGTGGCTGAAACTGCCTCCGTTCGAAGCGTGCGCGTGGTTCGCGACATCGACGGGCTATTACCGCTTTCACCCAATCAGCGGGCACTGGTAATTGAGCAGCGGATTCCGCGCCAGTTTTGCCCGAATAATGAACATTGGTATTCGGGTTTGTTTTATGACTGCCTGTGCAAGTTTTCGAACGAGCTAAGCTACATTGAAACCGGTATGCAAAGTACGCCTGAACAGGAGGCTCTGATCTTCGACCATCTCGACGCGTTTGATCTGGTCATCATTACCAACTGGTACTACCGGGATGAAATCGGCTCCAACGCCGAGCTGGTACGCAAAATTATTGCGGCGGGTAAAAAGGTGGTCGTAGTGGGTGATACGCCGTACGAATCATTCAGCCTACCACGCGAGGCTAGTACGGCTGTGCTGCAATATGGCGTGACTCCGATCAGCATTCGCGTTGTTGCTGAGGTGCTGTTTGGCAATGCAGAGGCTGAAGCGGGTTGGCCGCTTAACTACCAGCTGGATACTCAAATGACTGAGGAGTTGGCTCCATGAACGGCTGGCTGGGCTTGGCTTCTCTTGATCTATTGGTGATTGTCGTCTATTTCGCGGTAATCCTATATATCGGCTACCGCGCTATGAAAAAGATCAAGAAGCAGGAAGATTTTTTCCTTGGCGGTCGCTCGTTTGGCAAGTTTCTGCAAACTTTCTCGATGTTCGGCCAAGCCACCAGTGCGGAAACTGCCGTGGGAATGTCTTCGACGGTCGGGCAAAAAGGGCTGGCGGGGGTTTTTTTTAATGTCCTATTCGGGCTAGCTACACTTCCGGTAAGCTGGTTCATCCCGCTTTGGTGTCGGCGTTCTCGGCTGATGACGTTGGCCGATCTTTTTGTGGAGCGGTTCGAGAGCCGCAAGCTGGCGGGGCTGTTTTCGATTGCTCAGATTTGCATGTTTATTTTGGTTGGGGCAATGGGCTTGCAGGCTATGTCGAAAACGATCATGGCGGTAACACCGAAGCCGCAGGCGGCGCTGTCGGTTCAAGAGCAGGTAGAGTATGGCCAAGCGATGCGTCTGCAGGTGTTGGAGAGCCAACCAGCGGAGCTGCTAAACGCTGAGGAAACTGAAGAGATGGATGAGCTGCGGCGAATAGATCCTCGTAGCCATTTTAGCTATTTCAATAAGACTGTACTGATTCTGGTTATGGCGCTTTTTGTGGTGATGTATGCCGCTGGTGGTGGATTAGAGGCGGCCGTATGGACGGATGCAATCCAAAGTGTTTTTATCCTGATTCTTACTACGATGATGTTTCCGTTTGCGATGATTCAGCTTAACCAGCTAGCTGGAACACAGGGGTTTATCGGGCCTTTCGAGGCCGTTCACGGCATTCTCCCCTCATCGATGCTGGAACTGTTTGGCTCGCCGAGTTTGGCGGGATTTACCTGGTATTATATTGTTTTGCTTTCACTCGTTGGCGTGGCGGGCGGCTTTGCCTATTCCAATAACCTCGTGGTGTTTGCCGCGGCCAAGGATGAGGATTCGGCTCGGGTTGGTTGCATGAACGGACTCATTCTCAAACGCGTCAGCACGGTGTTTTGGGTGATTCTGGCGCTATTTATTCTGGCACTCTATGGCACCGGGGTGAAAGACCCGGATCTGCTGTGGGGTATGGCCAGTAAGGATCTGCTACCCTCTGGTCTACTCGGCCTGATGCTTGCCTGCCTGATCGCGGCGCTGATGAGTACAACGGATACGCACATGATCGTGATTTCCGGGATGATCACGAATAACATTTACAAGCCGCTGGTTAAAAATCGCTCGGAAAAGCACTACCTAACTGCCGGACGCCTGTTTGGCCTAGTGCATATTACCGGCGGGGTGTTGGTGGCGCTGATGGGTACGTCTAACCTATTTGAAATGCTGGTCTTTGTGATGATGATTAACGTAACCATGGGGCCGTCGGTGCTGATGGCTTTTCTCTGGCGTCGGACCAATACGGCCGGAGTATGGTGTTCAATGGGTGTCTCACTGCTGTTAACGTTGTTAATCCCTATGATGATGTCGTGGTCGCCGGCCATGCGCGAAAACCCGGTGCTCCATCTGGAAATTCGCTCGGAAGCGAGTGTGCGCGAATATACAGCTCGCGAGTGGGATGTTGAGGCGCGTCAAAAGCAAATCGATGAATGGAACGCGCTCAATGCCGTCGGTAAAGCCGAGGGCGAGTGCCAGGAACAGCTCACGGTTGGCGAACGTTTTGAGAAAACCTTTTTGCCTCCGGCGAAGTCTGTCTTCTGGGAAAAAGGGATCAAGCTCGATGAAGACGGTAAGGCCTATGGCGCTGGTCTATTTCGAGCGGACTTATACCTAATGCACAAGCTGGGTCTCGACATGTCTAGGTTGGGGGTTCCGGCAATCGAGAGTCTTAGCCTAGCGTTTAAGCTGGTCTTTCCGTTTGCGGCGCTTCTGCTGTTTGGTTGGTTTGGCAAACCGAACAATAAAAAGGTGCTCGACCAGTTTTACGGTCGTCTCCTGACTCCCGCCCAAGGCACGCGGGAAGAGGATGCCGAGGAGGTAGCGCTGACCGTTAAAGATCCGCATCGTTTCGACAGCAGTAAGTTGTGGCCGAAATCTGACTGGTATATCCGCAAATGGGATTGGCAGGACTGGAAAGGTATAGTGATTTCGCTGGTGGCCATCATTAGCATCTGGGGCCTGATGATAATTCTGGCAAATCTGGGACGATAGGTATGCATTCAGCAGGAATATCACGACGAGATTTTGCAACACTGAGCGCGGTGGGCACACTGGCCGGTTGCTCTTTTCCGCAAAATAGCAAGCGTACGGCAGATGTCTGCGTCTATGGTGGAACAGCGAGCGGTGTGATGGCGGCGGTAGCGGCTGCGCGCGAGGGCTGTCAAGTGATACTTATCGAGCCCAGCCGATGGCTTGGGGGTATGACTGGCGGTGGGTTGAGTCATATCGATTGGGGTCGTCCAGAAGCGGTTGGCGGTTCGACCCGCACGATTTTGAGCGATGGGATAAACGATTTGGAATACCGTACACTCTTCGCGGGTCTTGTGAAAGAGCACGGTATTTCGGTCATCTATGAACACCGTGTATCAACCGTGCATAGCAAGGAGGTGGCAATCCGTTCCATTGAACTTGATTTCGCGCCGCCGGATCGTACCGGTTGTCCGATACCGGTTGCTGTGCGAGAGAATGCTTTGCGGGTTTTCGCTACAATTTTTATCGATTGTTCATACGAAGGTGACCTGATGGCAAAGGCGGGTGTTTCGTATACCTACGGTCGCGAGGCGGCCAGTCAATACGGCGAATCATTGGGTGGGGTGCAACCGAACATGGCGGTTTACGACATTGATCCATACGTGAGGCCGGGCGATCCGCGCAGTGGTCTGCTGCCGCTGCTACAGGATAGACAAATGGAACCGCTGGGCGCTGCTGATAAGCTGACTATGGGCTATGGCTTTCGCTGGAAGTTTTCGGACGGCGCTGATCGGCTTCCGATTGCCGTGCCAGAAAATTATGACCCGCGCACGTTCGAGCTCTATCGCCGTGCATTTCAGAACAACGTGAAGTTGGAGGGGCGCCAGATGAGCAAGCTTGGCGTTTATAAAAAGACCAAAGGTTGGATCTATGCGCCGGGCACGGGAAATCTTGCTCGAAGCCTGCTCGCTCCGGCGGTTTACGGAAGCAATGCCGGCTATCCCGATGGCGATTGGGCGACCCGTTCGAGGATTTGGAAATTTCACCAAGATTTTATGGGTGGTATGACACATTTTCTACGCACCGATCCGACGGTTCCGATGGTGCTGAAAAAAGAGGCTGCCAGCATCGGATTCATGCCGGGTATTTTTGACGATTCAGATGGCTGGCCTCACCAAATGTATGTGCGTGAAGCGCGCCGCATGGTTTCGGAATATGTAGTCACGCAGAAGGATTTAGAGGGCACCACAGATCCTAGCGATTCGGTTGGGCTCGCTTCTTACGGCGTGGATGATTGGCCGTATGCTATGTTCCCGTTTGATGGGAAGGTGGCGCTCAATAGCGGTATGTTCTCTATGCTCTACCTTGATGAAGTGCACCGGGGCATCTATAAGATTCCTTATCGTTCAATTACACCGCTCAAAACGGAGTGTAGAAACTTGCTGGTTCCTGTATGCGTTTCCGCGAGCCACATTGCAATGACGTCGATCCGCATGGAGCCAGTCTGGATGATCTTGGGAGAATCCGCCGGCGTGGCGGCAGCGCTCGCGTTACGTGACGGGGTGGCTGTGCAGGATGTAAACTATAAGACGTTGCGCGCACGATCGGCGGAACTTGGGCAACGACTGGAGCGATTGATATGAAAATACGTGTTTTGATTATGCTGTTTGCTGTTGGATCTGCATGCGGAAGCATGAATCCGGTGGTCTCGGCTCAGGCTCCATTTGTTGTCGGCGAAGACGAACAGCTTCATAGAGTGTCGGTTCCTGCAGGAAGCATGGAGGAGGTGCAGGTTCTGATTGATGCGGCAAGAGAGGAAAATCCAGATGCAGTTTTAGTGATAGAGCCTACGGGAGATGTTGAGGTGGGGGCGGTTCCTTTGCGGCTTGGTTCTCGCATGATTCTGCTTCTCTCGTCGGATGCTGGAATTGTTGCGTTACCGGATTGCACGGCGTCATCGTTGGTAATGGTTGAAGATGCTGAATCGGTTGCCATCTCTTCGGTTGGTCTGGAAGCGGCGGTTATCCACGGAGGAGATCATGATGTGGTGGGCATCCGCGTGGTGCGAGGAAAGCGGATTGTACTGGATCATTTACTTCTGAGCGGTTGCGGTATGGTTGGGATTAGCTATGAAGGCTGCAATAGTAACGCTGTTAACGAAGCAGGTGTGGTAACTCGCTGCCGGTTCGAGGAAAATGGTGCTGGCTTGCGCGTGGGGAAAACCGCTGGCTTTATTTGCCAGGACAATATTTTTATTGGGCAGTCGGGGACGGCTCTTGCTGTCGAATCCAAGAGTAGCGTTCTGGCTGGAAATGTTTTTTCGGGAAATAAGGTTTCTGTTCACTGTGGATCTGATCGCAGTGTCATCACACGTAATGAATTTGGCGATGAAATCGCCCTTGTTCTGACGCCCTCGAGCGCGGGTAATTTGATCAGCGAAAACCTTGGCGCCCGTACTAAAATCTATCTTGCGGGAACGGGTCAGCAGCTGTTTCGCAATAGCTTTGATGAAGCCTCGGTTTCCGTTTCGGGCGATAAGGAAATGATTTTGATCGCCAACGAAGGGCTGGTAGTTGATGCCGCTCCGGAATTGAAATGGTTTAACCCACCCACCTTTACCCGGCCTCACGAGGAACCGGTAATTGTTCCGGGCATGGGGCGGTTTGATTTGAGACTGGTGGGTGGAAACTTCAAGGATGAGGAACCGCCGATGGATCTTTCAGAAGTGGATATGGCACTAAAGCAGGCGCATGCGGCACATCCCAACGACGTGGTTGTTCTCCATCTGGAAGGGGAATTTCTTACCCGCTCAGCCAAAGGACTACAGCTGCCGCCTAACACCTGCTTGATCCTGAAGGGACGCATCCTTTCGAATCCGGGTACTGAGATGGAGCCGCTGTGGAAGCGGGGCGTTCCACTGACGCAGGTTATTTTACTTCCTGAAACCGGCTATTGTTCTATTTCCGGTGGCACTATCGATGCCGGACGGCAGGTCTTTTTTCCGGTCAATGCGGATACGGGTGCCATTACGTTAATCGAAGGGGTGAACTTAACTGGCGGCGCACGCGATGGGGTTAATACCAAAGGGCGTGAGAACGCGATGCCTCTATTTGTCTATCGTTGCAATGTCTATGGGAACCGCGGCCGCGGGATCTGGTCGCATGCGGCCAGTCGTATTCATGCTATCGATAACGTTTGTTCAGGTAATAACACAGACGGTATTGATATTGATGCACACGGGGTTGATTGTACCGCACTCTTCAATGTTTGCCGCGGCAACCGACGCCACGGGGTGTTTGTTGAGGAAGCGGTGAAAAACAGCATTGTTTTCGGTAACGTTCTATCCGGCAATGGGTGGGCCGGTGTGCATGTTTGGAACGAAGAGGTAGTGGGCAATACCGGGGGCAACGTGATTGCCGCGAATGAGTGCATTGCCAATCGCCGTGGCGTCAGTGTTGGTGGACGGGCCGAAGATAAGACCTCGCACGGTAATTTTTTCTTTAATAACATCTGTCTTGAAAATCGGCTGGATGGAATCTGGTCGGGTAATTCGCATGCCACGAACAATTATTTCAGCCAGAGTGTGGTTGGCAAAAATTTGGAAGAACCCATTCTGAATCTCGGTGATGCCTTTTACCTTAATATCAACGGTGCAGCGCGTATGGAGACCATACTGGCCGAATCTGAAGCCGGTATGCTTGATAGGGATAAAGAGGATCACTGAGCGATGGAAAAGCTGGTGTCAATCGTATCATCTTGGTGCCGTTCAGAGGTTGCGGTATGAAAGTCGATTTAGGATGGATGGGTTTTTCTCTGATGGTTGCTGCGGCTGGCGCATGGACTGGCGCGTATTCGGATGTTGCCGAGCCGGACTGGGAAGGCGTTTTGAGAAAAAACGATCTAGTGTGGGAGAACGGTATCGGTGATGTGTGGGGTAATAGTGCCTTTATCGCTAACGGATTGACCGGAGCTTCGATTTACCGCATGCCGGGTTCGGATTGGATCCTTCGCTGGGAGCTGGGACGTACCGATGTCGCTGCCGAGTATCATACTCCCGAGATCGATTGGCAGATACCGCGTGTGCCGATTGGAAATATTATGATGAAGCCATCCGGAACAGTGGTGCAAGCTGGTATGCGGCTGGATATCTGGAATGCGGAGGCGCGTGGTACGATTGAAACGCAGGAGGGATCCATAGAGTGGCGTTCGTTCATTGAGCGTGAATCCAATGTGGTTGTGGTCGAAACAACATCGACTGGTGAGGAGCAAGGTCTTGTTCTCGATCTGGCCGAGGAGTGGGCGATTAGCGGTCGCATTGCTCATACCGGAACCGATACTTCCGAGATCGATCCGGCTCATCTTCCTCCAAAACCGTATCGCGTGCAGGTGGACGGTTTTACCGTAGTGATCCAGCCGTTGGTGAAACATGGTGCGCATGCGACGGCCTTCGTGAATAGTAAAAGTGATAAGGTCGGTAGTAGCTTATTTCTGTTGTCTGTCGGCAAGGCCTATGAAGCAGAAAAGGGAAGGGAAGAAAATGTAGCCCGGGCAGTTCGTCAGGCGGTGGATGCCGTAAAGCGAGCAAGAAGCGAAGGCGTGGTCACGTTGGAAAGGCGGCACCGCCGGTGGTGGCACGACTATCTTTCTCAAGCTTATGTTTCACTTCCAAATGACCTGCCGTGGGAGCAGTTTTACTGGTTGCAGATCTATAAGTTCGGGGGAGCTTCCCGTGCTGATTTACCGATTATGATTGATAACTTGGGGCCTTGGTTTACGCAGTGCGGTTGGGCGGGTACTTGGTGGAATCTCAACGTTCAACTCTCCTATTTTCCAACCTTCAGTGGTAACCGTATGGATGTGGGTCGTTCGATGATCACAGCTATCGACCACTTCCATAAAGAGAGGTGCTTCAGCAGTCGGGCGCATCCCGAAGCCTATACGATGCAGCGAGCATCAACCTACAACTTACAGCGCGCGAATGGATCAACCTTCGAACTAGGTAACCTGACATGGGTACTTCACAACTATTGGCGCTTTTGGCGCTACAGTATGGACGATCAGATTGCTCGCAATCTTTTTTCCATTCTGCAACGGAACATAAATTATTATCTGTTGGTTATGAGCGAGGATGCCGATGGAATGATTCATCTCCCGCCGATGGTTTCTCCGGAATATAACAAGGAGGTAGCGGAGGGTAGGTATTTGGGTTTATTGAAAGATACGAACTATTCGTTGCAGCTTTTCCGGTGGGGCTTGAATACGCTGATTGATCTGAATGCAGCGCTCTCCATGAATAGCCCTGACTTGAAACGCTGGCAGCGTGTGCTCGAACGTCTTGCTCCGCTACCGATTAATGAACATGGTCTAATGATTAGTGCCGACGAAGGGTATATGGTTTCGCACCGTCACTATTCACATCTGTTGGCACTCTATCCGCTGCATACCATCAACCCTGATCAAGGTGCGGAAGCCGAGGGGCTGTTTCGCAAATCACTCGAACGCTGGCAGAGCCTATCGGGTGCATTGGCCTCTTACTCTTACACCGGTGCAGCCGCCATGTATGCGACATTGGGAGAGGGCGATCGGTCGTTAGAAAAACTTGACGGTATGCTTGCGGTGGAGGGGCTTGAGAAGGTCGGTGCCAATCCAAATGGTATGAAAGAAAGAAAGATGGGGGTTATGTGGAATACGATGTATGCCGAAGGGGGCGGGCCAGTTATTGAAACCCCGCTCTCTGCGGTTGAAAGTATCAACTATATGCTGCTGCAAAGTTGGGGTGACTGTATTCGTGTGTTCCCAGCCATGCCGACTCGGTGGCCCGATGCCACTTTTTATAACCTTCGAACGGAGGGGGCGTTCCTCGTTTCGGCTGAACGCAAGGGCGGCGTGACGCAGTGGATACGGATTAAGAGCCTGGCGGGCGAGCCGCTGGTACTGCAAACTGATATGCCTGTTTTCGAGATGGATCGCGCTATCACGGCGACACCTTTTGACGGGCCGCGCGGACAGCCGCGCTGGAAGATTGATTTAAAACGGGGCGAAAGCGTTCTGCTCACTGTAGAAAAGAGGAATTAATGAAGCCGCTAATCCATGCACTTTTATTGGTTGGGTTGATGTTGGGAAGCCCTTGTGTACAAGCCTTTGATCAGTTCGAGACCCCCGATACTAAGCCGGGAAACGACCTGACGCTGAGTTCAGAGGAGACCCTCAATATGCGGGAAGAGCGACTCCGTTGGTGGCGGGAAGCTCGGTTCGGCATGTTTATCCATTGGGGCGTTTACGCCTCTTTGGCGGGTAAGTGGGACGGGGAAGAAGTAGAGGGCTATGCCGAACACATCCAGCGCATTTGCAAGATTTCCCGCCACCGATATCTAGAAGAGGTTGTAAAGCCCTTCAATCCGACTTTGTTTGATGCGGATGAATGGGTTCGCATTGCCAAAGAGACTGGTATGGGCTACATCGTGATTACCGCGATGCACCACGACGGTGTGGCTATGTTCGATTCTAAAGATGACGACTACAACGTGGTGAGCACCAGTCGGTTTGGTCGCGATCCGCTCCGGGAGCTAAAGGACGCCTGCGACCGCCACGGAATTAAACTGGGCGTTTATTATTCCCATGCGGTCGATTGGTCATTATCGGGAGACCCTAGATATCCCGAACCATGGGGGCCGGAGCGCCGTAAGGCTTGTGTAGAAAAAAAGGTCTTGCCTCAAGTCCGGCAGTTGTTGGAGGACTATCAGCCCGCGTTGTTCTGGGGCGATACGCCGCACCACAATCCCGAGGAGCTCAATGAGTTGATTTTCGATGTCATTCGTCGCGCTGACCCCGATATTATTATTAATGGTCGGCTAGTCCGCTCTTTTCCGGGCGATTATATTACCACGCCGGATCGACCAGCAGAATTTAGGCGTATGGATGGAGAAGGGGAACAGGATTGGGAGGCCATACCCACGACTAATGAGTCTTATGGATATCACCAGTATGATGATTCCCATAAACCGCCGAGTCATTTTATTCGGCTTCTGGTGAAGGCCGCCGCCCGTGGCGGGAATCTGCTCTTGAACATCGGACCTCGGGGAGATGGCACCTTTGCACCGGAGGATATGCATATCCTTCGATCCATTCGTGAGTGGTGGCAGATCAATGGTGAATCTATTCGTGGAACAAAGCGCACGCCGCTTCCTCCGCAAAGCTGGGGAGAGTCGACCTATAAAGACGATACGCTCTATCTGCAGGTGTTTGAATGGCCGAATGGCGGGAAGCTTCGTGTGGGAGGATTGCGCTCCGACCCGGTTTCAGTTCGTATTCTTGGTAGCGAACAGGCTTCGCTTGCTTTTAAACGGATCAGTGAAAATACGCTGGAAATCTCCGTGCCATCCAAGCCGGTTCGTTCCGTTTTTCCGGTATTAGCTCTGCGCTTCAAGGATAGCATTGAAACGGTTCCAGTATGTCTTTTGGATCCGGAGGAACCGACACGATTATCCGTATTTGATGCGACCATTAGCGGTGAAACGCTGACGTATGGAAACGGGCAGAAGAAGCGCTGGGGCAACCGTCGTGGCGATTGCCTGCTGGAGTGGTCGAATGCGGACGATTCGGTGGAGTGGAACCTGTATGCCATCGAGCCTGCTGTTTATGAGGTGAGGGCAGTTTATCACGGAAATTCGAATGCGAACACAATGGCGATTACGTTGGGTAACCAGAAGCTGGTTGCAACCGTTGAGCCTGGCGAAGATCAAGACGTTGCACTGGGAGTTTTTGAGGTGGAGCCTGGGAGGCACGTTGTGAGTTGGGAAGCGGATGGTGGCATCCATGATAAATTAGTGAGGCCTTGTGCGCTGGTTTTTACACCGCAGCTGCAGAATCCGTATTCAGAAAGCATCAAGCCGTCTGTCTATCAGAAATGGATCGAGCATGTGCGAGCAAGCGATTCCGAAAAACAGGTCTGGCTGCGTACGCTTGAAGACCAGTTAGGTGGTTTCTATTTCCCGCACTATCTAAATAACGACCTGTTTCATCCTAAGAAGCCCTATGCTGAAGACGAGGATTGCTGGGCTTATGTAAAAGACGATCCGTCGCTGCCACGTGTTCTGATTGTCGGCGATTCCATCTCACGCGCCTATACTGCTCCCATTCGAAAGGCGCTGACGGGAAAAGCCAATGTTCACCGCGCTCCAGCGAACTGTGGACCAACCTCCAAGTTTCTTGAGAAGGGGGAGGGTTGGCTTAATCAGAACGGAAGCGACCAGTGGGATGTTATCATTGTGAACTTTGGTATTCACGATGACAAAAATATCTCTGGCTATGAGAGCCGCTTGCGCGAGGTTATCGCCCGTCTCAAACAGACGGGAGCAAAGAAAATTTTCTGGGTACGAACAACACCGTGGGGGAAGAGTGCATCGATCTTTGAAGGCCAAGAGGGCGATGCGAGTGCAATCATCAATCCCGTATCAGATCGTGTCGCAAAAGAGGAAAAGCTTGAAATCATCGATGCCCATACCTTTATGGCACCTCGAATTAAAATGGAATTGAGCCGAAAGGACTTTACCCATTGGAAGCCTGAAGCAACCGATGCGCTGGGTCGATTTATTGCGTTGGCTCTGGAGTCTGTGCTGGGGCAACAGGAGAGCAGATAGAGAGATGAGATGTTGGATTAGATTGGGTTTGGTGCTGTTGCTTCTGAATCTGCGACTTTTTGCGGAGCAGGTTCCTCGATTTGAGGATGGTGAGCGGATCTGTTTTGTGGGCGATAGCATTACGCATGGCGGCGCATATCACAGCTATGTATATCTCTATTACTTAACGCGGTTTCCAGAACGTGAGATTCGCGTTTGGAACAGAGGAATTAGTGGGAATCAGGCATCGCATGTTTTGCGCCGCTTTGATGAGGATATTGCTTCGGTAAAGCCCTCGGTTTCAACGGTGATGCTGGGAATGAATGATGTTGGGCGGAGTTTGTATGAAGCTGAAGGGAACGATGAGGAGTCTAAGCGTAATCAGCAGCTTGCGTTGGATCGGTATATAAAAAACATGCGGATGCTGTTGGTCAAATTTGATGCGATCGGCAGCGAGACCATTCTGATTACGCCCTCGATTTATGACCAGACGGCAGACCTACCGACGCATAATCATTATGGAGTTAATGACGGCCTCGGACGGTGTGCAGATTTTATTCGCTCAATGGCTTTAAAGCGGGAAGATGGACTGGTTGATTTTTATGGTCTGATGGGAGACCTTAATGTTGAGCTGCAACAAGAGGATCCGTCAGCAACGGTTGTCGGACCTGACCGTGTTCATCCTCAGGCTGGATTGGGTCATTTTATTATGGCTTATCAGTTTCTGAAAGCGCAGGGGGTTCCTCGACTTGTTTCAAAAATGGTTATTGATGCCGAATCCGCTGTCGTGGCACAAAACGAAAACTGCAGGGTAACCGATGTGGAGTTTGCGTGCGGTGTTCTCTCGTTTTCGGCGCATGAGTTTGCATTACCCTTTCCTCAGTCGGATTCTATTAAAGAAGCGTTAGCACTGGTTCCTTTTGAGCAAGAAATGAATCAACAGATCCTGTCGGTCAGGAACCTGCCGGCCGGAGAATATCTGTTATGTATTGATGATGTTGAGGTGGGAAGTTGGAGTGCCTTTCGGCTGGCAGCAGGCGTGAATCTTGCCGTTAACCGCAACACTCCACAATACCGCCAAGCACTGCGGATACAGAAGCTCAGCGAGAAACAGAGTGCATTGCAAAGCCAGTTGAGGAGTGCGGCATTTGTGTTTTACGGCAGCGGACTTTCGGAAAGCGATATTAATCGGGATAGCCGAGAAGCGGTGCAGGCGTTCTTGGCTAGGAAGCTGAAGTTGCATGAAGGCCAGTCACATTATGGTTACTTCAAGAAAAACTATGAGGCTTATCTGGAGCTTATGGTGAAAGAAAAACAGATCGGTGAAGAGATTGAAGCGTTGCATATTGAATTGAATACGTTAAACAAACCGGAGCCGCACCGTTTCAGCCTAAGAGCCCGTCAATAGCGTTTGCAACAGAAGTAGACTGGAGAAGAATAGTGCAATTTAAATGGATGTTTGTAATGGGAGCGATTTGTTCAGTGTTTAGTTTGCAAGCCCAACCCATTAAAGTTGCTTGTGTCGGCGACAGCATCACGTTCGGTTCAGGGATTGAAGGTCGTCAGAACAACGCCTATCCGGCTCAGCTTGAAAAGCGGCTTGGCTCGGGCTGGGAAGTGGCAAATTTTGGACGTAGCGGTGCGACACTGCTAACGAGAGGCGACGTGCCTTATGTGAACACGCCTGAGTATAAAGCGGCGCTTGAATATCTACCGGATGTGGTGGTGATCAAGCTGGGTACTAACGATACAAAGCCGCCGAACTGGAAACACAAGGGACGTTTCGTGCGCGACTACCTAGCCTTGATTGAGCATTTCCAGTCGTTAGAAAGTAGACCGGTTGTTTGGATATGCAATCCGGTTCCGGTCTACGGAGATAGGTGGGGGATTAACGAGGCAACGGTACGTAACGGAATTCTTCCGCGCATGGAGTATATTGCCGATAGAGCCGGAGTGCCGTTGATAGATCTATATGGTCCGATGAGAGGGCATTCAGCTTTTTTTCCGGACCAAGTGCATCCGAATGCGGCCGGTGCCGCCGCTATGGCGAAGGTTGTAGCGGAGTGTCTCTCAAAACATGGAAAACAGGCTCCACCTCGAGCGAAAGCAACCCGTTTTGATCCGGCGGACGAACTGGTAATTCGCGATGATATGCCGGCTTATGATTTTGAGGTGGCATATCCGGTGGGTAACGGGCGGCTTGGTGCGATGCCCTTTGCCACATTTCCGAAGGAGAAAATCCTGATTAACGAGGAAACCATCTGGAACAATTCTGGTCTTCTATTTATGGATGAAGATCGATTCCCACATCTGGAAAACGTTCGGAAGTTGGAAGCGGAAGGCGATTTCTTGGGCGCCGATAACTATTTTGAAAAACATATTTCGGGTGGCGGAAGCGATCGTGATCGTCCGTATGGTTATCAGTTTGCCGGTTGGCTGGAGCTTGAATATCTGGATACGGCCAACGTCCGCGATGTGCAGCGTTCGCTGGATTTGAAGACGGGGATTGCCCTCAACCGGTATCTCCTTTCCGATGGTTCGTTTATCGTTCAGGAAGTCTATGTAAGTGCGCCTGACGATATAATTGCCGTGACGATTAAATCCGATAAACCGTTCGGTTTGCAAGTGGATATGGATGGTGCAACAGTTGAGGATGGCGAACTGGTGAAGCGTGCATCGGGATCCGGTAAATCTGGTACTTGCTTTGTCAGCCGGATAAAAGCGGAAACTTCGGCGGAGGTCGCCGAGCAGGGCGATGCGTTGGAGATTCGGCAAGCTACAGATGTTACATTATACCTTTCGGTGGCAACGGATTTTAACCGCTTGAAACCCTCCAGCCCGCTTGCGGACGGTTGGGAGAAGCGTGCCCGGATAGATATTGAACGTCTTCAAGAGAAGACCCCGGATGAGGTCAGGCAGAATGCTATTGCAGATCATCAAAAATATTTCAACCGAGTGGAAGTGAATCTGGGTCGGACAAAGGATGAGATAAGAAGCTTGGCAACAAGGAAGCGACTGGAGCGGTTTGTAAGTGGCGCGCACGATGATCCCGACTTAATAGAAACGTATTTCCAGTTCGGACGCTACCTGCTGGTTGCTTCCTCGCGCCCCGGCTGTCTGCCGGCAAACCTGCAAGGAATCTGGAATCCCTATTGGAATGCTCCGTGGAATTCGGATTATCATCTTAATATAAATATCCAGATGAATTATTGGCCGGCAGAGACCACTGGACTGCCGGAGATGCATCGGCCGCTGTTTGACCTTATTCGTTCGTATCAGGAACCGGGCAAAGAGATGGCGCGTCGCCTCGGTATGAAGGGATGGTGTATGGGGCACGCCACGGATGTTTGGGGAAGCGCCCGTCTGATGGGTGGAGAACCGCTGTGGTCTGGGTCATTTTTCGGCGGGCAGTGGATGACATTCCATATCCTGGAGCACTATCGATTTAGCCGCGATCCGAACATATTGGAGGAGAACTGGGATATTCTTACGGCGTCTGCAGAATTTGTGGATTCCTGGTTGATCCCCGGTCCGGAAGGCACTCTCATGGCGCGTCCCGCATGTTCACCGGAAAACACTTTTACCTATTTGGATGAAGCAGATGAAGAGCAGGAAGCCGCGCTCTCGGCCGGAAATACGTTTGACCAGTTTATGATTATGCAGGTGTTTGGTGATTATCTGGAAGCGGCAGAGGTACTCGGAAAGCAGGAAGATTCGTTTGTACAGCGGGTGCACAAGCTGCTGCCAAAAATATACCGTCCTCGCATTGCCGAAGACGGTCGGTTGATGGAGTGGAGGCTGCCATTTGAGGAAGCACGGCCTGGGCATCGCCATATTTCTCACGTGATCGGTGCGTATCCCGGCAACCAGATCAATCTTGATGAAGACCGAGTCATGCGCGATGCGGTTATTAAATCGATCGAAGCTCGCTTGGCGCAGGGTGGGGCGGGTACCGGGTGGAGCCGTGCTTGGACCATCGGTATGTTTGCTCGGTTTTCCGATGGCGAACGTGCGTATGAAAATCTGCATGCCATTCTGACGCGCTCTACGCTGGATAATCTGTGGGACAACCATCCCCCATTCCAGATCGATGGCAACTTCGGTGCGACGGCGG
>CAXGYR010000015.1:0-25539 GCA_964014015.1 uncultured Kiritimatiellaceae bacterium | reverse complement strand
TCTTGATCAACGACAGCAAACTCGTCTGCTGTGCCTCAGCCGCTGTTCCCTGCGCTAAAGCCGTACCGGCTATAAACAAAACAATTAATACTACAATTTTTTTTAGTCCTGTCATTTCTTACTCCTCGGCTTCACTGTTTTCAGCCTCTAATCTCAACTGTTCAATCTTCTTCAACAAAGAACCCGCCTCTGTCGCAGTCTCCGTACCAACATACAAATTCATCACCTGTTTGGCGGTCGATTCCGCCGCATTCCATAAAGCTAAATCTGTGTAAAGTTGGGCACTCAACAACTCTGCTTTAGCAATAAAAGCATCGTTCGTAGCATGATGCACAATCAGTTCACTTAGAACCTGAACAGCCTCATATGCATTCTCATCTGCCCGCAACGAAAGCGCCCGGTTGTATATCTCTTCAGCGTTCGACGGTTCCATCTCTTTCGATGGCATCCCCTCATTCACCTCGCCATATCCCAACATGGCAACCAGACATAACACGCTAACATATACTCTACTCATCTTCCCCCTTCAGACTCGCTCCAATCGGCTCTTCCAAGGCCAACGATTCTCCCAGCTCCATCTTCATCTCAATTTCAACAACCTCTTCATCTCCGAGATAGGTTCGGGCCACCTCTGCCTGCGGCAAGCTATTCACAAAACGATCAAACAGCATCGCCCGATACGTATTCCTCTTATCATTCTCCAACCCCAGCGCATCCAGCACTTCGGCACTCGCCAAATACGCTTCCGCCGCCCAATAACCCTTAGCATGTGCACGAAATTGAAAATAGGTTCGCTGATACCACCCAAAGGCAGTCGACAATTTGGCCGACAACTCCGCTATTTTACCTAACTGAAACATCGACTCTGCATACGGTGCACCCCGCCATTCCCGCACCGTCAGCCCGGCTCGGAAAGCTTGCTCAGCCGCCTCCCACTCCTGCTGTTCAATCCGAATCATTCCCTTCAAGAGCTGCGACCAAACCAGATCTGCCTCTGTTCCATATAGTGCCTGCGCCTCGCTAGCCATCGCCAACGCACCGTCTAGCTCACCCTTCTCATACAATCCATATGCACTTAGCTTCAGCGCTGAACGCATGAAGTCAGAGGTTTCGTATCGACTCGTAAACAACTCCAGAATCTCATCGGCACGCGAAAAATCCTTATTCGCTAATGAGGCATCACAAATAACGGCCAATACCGGAGGAGGCGCTAGTGTAAGATCATCCAGTTCCCAGATAAGCTTCTCACCCAACTCATCCGCCTCATCTCTCATCTGCGCGATCAATACCCGCAATCGCAACTCTAGCGTTTTATCATCCGTCTCGTATCGCGCCACTTCTAACTCATTCAGCAGCACCTCTGTTTCCACTTCCGACAACCGACGAGTCACCTTAATCGTCTCGGTGATAATTAAATCCACACCCTCTTGAGTAATATCATGTCCGTAATCAAGAATGGTGTTTTTATACACCTCAATCGCTTCCGGAATCAGACCCTGATTAATCTTCGTTTTCCCGATCCAATAGGTTGCTTTCGCTACATCCGCCTCATCACCACAACGACCCAAATACGTGTAGAGCAACTCAACGGTATCCTCATACCGATCCTCCAGATCAAACATACTTACCAGCTGGAAGACCGCATAACTATCTTGCCGTACCGTCTGTGCTGAGGCGATAGCGTTTCGATAATCCGCCTCCGCCTCATCTAACAACCCATCGGCCGCATACAAATCTCCGCGCAACGCCAGTGCATCCGAATAGACCACATCATCCGGAAACTCATTAACCGCACGGGTCAATATATCCTTAGCCTCTTCATAGCTTTCTAGGCCAAACTGAGAGACTCCCATGTTAAAGACAACCGAAGGCAACCATTCTCCGGTTGGATATGCTTCCTCATAGGCAACAAATTCATCATAACTATCCTGAAAGTTTTTCAAGAACTGTTGCGCCATCGCATGCCAATACCTTGCATTCTCCTGCTGATGTGAATCAGGATAATCAATCAGCACTCGTTCAAATCCGACGCGCGCCTCAAAATAGTTCAACAGCACCATATCTGCAATCGCCTGCATAAAATAGAGCTCACACTCATAGCGAAGAACTGTTGAATTACTGGAGTCAGCAAACCGTTCGATAATCGGCAGTAAATTCTTTACCGAAGTCCATAATACCTGTTTTTGATACGCCAGCGTCATTGCATAGGCCACCTGTCTTGGAGCCAGCCCCTCATCATACGTAGCCAAAAATTCGCGACCCCGGACTTCAACTTGCGCAAACTCCTCGAGTGGATTAACCAGCACAAACATCATCTCAGCAAATGCCCGCTGACCGATCTCCGCATCTGGATCCTGCTCATATACATAATTCAAGGCTTCGACCGCCTCCCACGGACGCCCAACCTGAACAAAAATCAATCCGCACCGGAAAATCACATCATTTTCATACGGAGGCAGTGAAATCAAAATGCTAACCGACTCTTCTAGCCGAAGTAGCTCTTCCGGTTTTGGTGGTAACCCCTGTGCGAAACCGTCCTCCTCAACCACATCAAACTCACCCTGTTTATTGCCGAATACCGTCTCAACTCGACCAACATCGTTAGTGGAAATTACCATTTCGACGTCTGGCAGCCCCGCCTCACGCCGCAGCCCGTTCATTTTCTCAACCTGATATACAATTAATTCATCTCGCGGCAACACCATGCGATAGAGTAGTAAAGCACTATCATACTCACCGGCATTAAAGAGAGCTGCCGCCGCACTCATCAGCGCCATGTTTACTCGAATATTATAGCGAGCATTTGTCTGATAAAGCTCCAGAATTGAATCTTTCGCCTCTTCATATCTTTCCAGTCCAATATAGGCTGTAATTAATTGCAGAATCGCATAGCCTCTACGATCCTCATCCTTCTCATTCACCACGACATATTGATACGGCTCAATACACGCTGCCCATAAACTCATTTTCATATTGGCTTCCGCCAATGTCATGTTCAGCATCACCAGCTCTTCTACGGAATAGTCTGGCTCCACATCCGGTGCAGCCTCAATGGTCTGCTCCGCCCGCAATGTTTTCTTCTTCTTTTTCTCCTCGCGTTCAATCCGCTTTAACTGACGAGCCGTCAATCCACCTCTCTCATCCTTAGAGAGCGCATCAACATCCACCGGACCCGATGAACCGGGCAGTTCTTTCGGCTCCGGCTGAGTCAACGCATACTGTGCCGCCTCCACACATGCTGGAAATTCACCCAACTCGAACAGATTCAACGCCAACAGCTTCCAGGCCTCCCGCGGCTGCAAACAAGGAAGCTGTTCGGTATATTCGGTCAGATAATTAACCGCCATGGATGAATCTTCTAGATAGGCACCAATCTGACCCAGCTTCAAGCGCACCGACTGCATCAGCGCAATCACCCGATCATCCTCAACCCCTTCCATCCGGCTCAAATATTCATTCAAATACGGAATCGCGCCGGCGTAATTATCAACCGATAAGGACTGCCCCGCCTCAGCCAACAAGCCGCTGGAACTCAACTCACTTAATTCAACCTGCTGACCGTTAACTACTCCACAAACGATCACACAGGCAACTAAGGCAGGTAGAATCTTACTGGAACGACTTCGACACATGCACCTGTCCGTTGGGTTCCACAATCGTCGCCGTCACAAAAATTAACAGATTCCGTTTCACGCTCCGCTCTCCCTCATTCCGGAACAGACGACCCGCAACCGGTATATCGCCCAGCAAAGGTACTTTATCATTAAACGAAAGTACTTTCTCACTAATCAGCCCGCCCATTGCAATCGTACTACCGTTGTTCATCGTTACTTCCGTCTCAATTTTTCTCACCTTAAAGATTGGAAGCTGCGCCTGAATAGCCGGATGAACATACGGTTCAGATTTACTCATCTGACGATAGTTATAGATCGAGTTAGCCGCTGCCAACTGATATCGCTGCCAGCCCGCCAACTCACGGATAACTGGATTGATCTGCAACGTAATCTGATCACCGTCAACTTTTGGCACCACCACCATCTCAATACCCAGCAAGGTCTCTTCAAAATCTTCGTAGGAAATATTTATGAGCGTACCTTGAGAAGAACTACCTTCAAACACCTCCGGAAAGTAGTGTAGCTCACCCACCCGTAGAAGCGCCTCCTCTCCGCTGCGCGTCACGACACGCGGTGCCGAAAGTACATTTGCTCCGCTATTTTGATCCAACGCGCTCACCATTAATTCGATCGGATCACTTTTCTCCAGCCGGAATGTAGCAGTTGATGGCGTGCTGTTAAACCCATCAACAATACGATTCACTGCCCAGGGTCCGCTCGCTCGTAATCCACCATCACCCAGATCAATCGTTCTTCCAAATGGCAGTTGCGGATTCGCTGGACTACCCCGTAATCCAGCTGAAAAAAGGCCATATTCGACAATCGAAGATGGTACATAATTTGTCGTTTGGTTAAAATCAGGAGCACCTCCAACAACCACACGATCAATTACCGCCTCGTTAGAACCGCTTCCGATATCATCATCAACAATCAATTCATCTTCACCTAGAATTCCAAATTGCGATCCATCTGTGAAGTTCCACTGAAAGCCCAACTCTTCTAACAGTCCGTCCGATACCTCGACAAATTTGGCTTCAATCACCACCTGCCCATCAAAATCCTCACTCTTTTTCAAGACACCCATCGTATCAAGCATCACACCCAGCATATCCAGACTTTCCATCCGGTTCCGAACAAACAGCGTGCTGGTGTCCGCCTGATAGATCATCGAAGCTCCATCCGGAAACGCAACTTGCGGAAAAAGCGAAGTTGCATCAACTGGCTGCGTTCTATTCTCCAATTTAAGTTGCTGGTGCGCGTCATCGGTCAGCATGTAAGTCCGCAGCCTCAACTTCGTATCCCACGCCGCCGGGACATCCGAAAGATACGCTTCAGCAACGGCATTTTTCTCCTCAAAGAGCCGCACCCGTCGAGGACGATCAATCTCGTCTTCCACATAATCAGCCGCCGACTCCCCTAGATCCTTTACTGATTCACCTAGCGAGTTGACCATTCTGTTTAAAGGATTGTCCGATGCATCCTGATCTTCTGTTTGCATGGGCTGCCCATCAACGATACCCGCTACCTTTTCAGAAACTGGTTCCATCAATTCCAACACATCTAAAACTGACATCTCTTGCTGGCCAGTCCCCACACTTGCCCACGTAACGGTTACTACATATGCTATCCATTTTTTCATCCAAACGCTCCTGTATCGAAAGTTTTTACTGTTCGCTCAATGCCAAATCGGCAACGGTTTCACCGTCCAGATTGACCGTGGACGCCTTCACAAAAATCATTAAATTACGCTTCACGCTACGCGAACCTTCTGATCGAAAAAAGCGGCCTAAAAACGGAATTTTTCCAAAGAGGGGAACCGCGTCTTTGAACTGCTCACTCTTATCGTAAATCAGCCCGCCCATGCCAATTGTGTTACCATCCGCCACCGTGACACGTGTCTCCAACTCACGCACCCGAAAATAAGGCAATCCTGCTTCTAACGCTTCAATAGGGATATCGGCAGTAGTCCCATCACTCTGAATACCACCATTACTAACATACACTTCATCGTAGGAGTAGGCAGGTATTAGCTGATAACGATCATACCCAATCACATCCATTACACGTGGGTGCAGTTCAAGGTCGATCAACCCTTCCTCCCGCAGTTCTGGAGTTACTTCCAAATATACGCCCATCAACTCCAGATCCCAGTCACTGTGCTCTACATAGGGGCTGGTCTCCTGATTATTAACCTCGAATGACTTGGGAATCATGCGCTCCTCACCCACCTGAATCACCGCCGTACTGCCGTCCAGCGCGACCACACGCGGAGCAGAGAGCACTTCGCTGTCGCTAGCCTGCTCCAGTGCGTTGATCACCAAATCCCACTGAAAATCACCGGTTACTTTTGAGATTGCCAGTGAACCGGCGCTCCCGGCATTCAGTGCCGTCGCCGCTGTTCGCAACCCCGATCCAAATAGCGACTGACCACCCGCTGCCGCCGGATTTACATTATCAAAGAAAGAACCCGTGGGAGTATTTTTAAAAAACAGATCATCCACTACCTGCAGAGCACCACCCTTGTGTTCTGTAAAGCTCCAGTCAAAACCGAGTTCGTCGAGGTTATTCTGGCTGACTTCCATCAACTTTACCTCAATCTCAATCTGCTCATTAACGAGTTGTCGCTGCTCGTGCTGATAACTTTTCAATAGTGCTTCAATACGCGCGATGTTGGCGGATGTCTGCTGCACAAACAGCGAATTAAACGCTGGCATAAACATCGCAGAGCTTCCTTCAACAAATGGTATATCGCTGAAAAAAGCCTCTACCGAAACAGCATCACCCACGTCTTCACTATGATGAGCCATTAACAAATCCGCCAAGTCGGCATTTACTTTATAAGAGCGGAAAATTAACTGGTCAGTAGAATTCCATTCCGATTCAACCGAATCTATCATCTTTTTCGTCGAGTTCTCACGCATTCGTTCTGCATGTGAAAGTGACGAACCGCAAACCAATGCCAAGATCAATAATATCTTACCTAAAAACATATATAACTCCTACCTAACAATAATAATATCACGCACAAACATAAACTAGAGAAACATATAATCATTCTAGATTCAAGTAAACGATTTAAATATACTACTAGTTGACAACCGGTATATAAATAGGAAAACTATCGGCATCTGTCTAGAAAGATTAGATAAAGATTTTTTAAAGGTTTATTAATACATGAAGATTAAAATGAACTCATACACCAATAATATAAGAAACTACCTAACGATCAAAGAGATCGACACGATGCCTCCCTTCTTGATGAATATTGTCAGCGACGGCGACCTCTGGATGTTTGCAGGAAGCAACGGAACACTAACGGCTGGTCGCGGAAATCCAGATAAAAGTTTATTTCCATATGAAACTGCCGATAAATTACTCCGATTTCCATTAGCCGCAGGCAGCCTTTCTCAATTCATAATCCATTCAAATGCTGATCAGCTGTGGGAACCCTGGATCGACCAATCTCCCACTCGTAATGTGGAGCGGAATCTTCACAAACATATCGATGGATCCGCGCTCTGTTTTGAAGAAAAACATCTTTCATATAATCTCATGTTTCGTTGGGAGTGGAGCATGTGTGACACCTACGGAATAGTTCGCACCTGTACACTCATCAACACAGGAGACACCCCAACTTCGCTCACGATGCTCGACGGTCTAAATCGCATATTACCGGCTGGAATCGATCAAGCATTATACGAAAAATCAAGCTATCTGGCAGAAGCCTACATGCGCCACGAAAGGCTATCAGATTTACCTATGGCCATCTTCACACTAAATGCTCCCATATCTGATGTAGCAGAACCTGCCGAACAATTAACTGTTTCCTATGCAGCAACGCTCGGCATTACACCTGACAACATCCTTATCAGCAGCCGACAACTAGATGCATTCCGCGCAGGAAAACCTATTAAAGATGAGTATGAAGAGCGCGGAGCATGGGGCATGTTTCTAGCTTCCAAAAAGTTAGAGCTTGCTCCCGGCGAATCTGTAGAATGGATGACTATTACAGACACACAACTAGACCATGCTCGCCTGAAGAACATCATACAAGAACTCCACTCTCCTGAAATACTAGAACAGCATATTAGCGAGGCGGTTACCAATGAACAGAGTGGCTTACGAGCTCGTATCGGTATGGCTGATGGCTTGCAATCTACTGGAGACAAAACAGCTGCTGAACACCATTTTTCAAATGTATTATATAACTGCTTGCGAGGCGGGACGTTTCCCAGTGGCTACATATGTGAACGAAAAGATTTTATCGCTTTCATACAACGGAACAACAAAGAAGCTGCTTTAGAGGCACAACATCACCTCCAAGCACTACCCGCAACGTTTACCCTGCAACAGCTCCATGAAAATAGCGCGTTGATAAACTCACATACGCAGATAAAACGATTGATTCAGCAATACCTTCCGATCACCTTCAGCCGCCGGCATGGCGACCCAAGTCGTCCGTGGAATCGTTTTGATATTCGCGTACGAGATTCTCACGGAAAACCTGTGCTCGCTTATCAAGGTAACTGGCGAGATATTTTCCAAAACTGGGAAAGTCTGGCGCAAAGCTATCCTGAATTCATTGGTAATATACGAACGCTTTTCTTAAATGCGACTTCAGCTGAGGGCTATAATCCCTATCGTATTACGAGCGATGGAATCGACTGGGAGTGCCCCGATCCAGATGACCCATGGGCCAACATAGGCTATTGGGGTGATCACCAAATAATCTATCTTCTGCGCCTTCTGGAAACGGAAGAAAACTACTTCCCCGGATCGCTCGCCTCTCGACTTAACGAACAGCTCTATGCTCATGCAAATATTCCCTATCGAATCGCCGATTTCGATGCCATTTGTCAAAACCCAAAATCTACTATTCAGTTCGACAACCAACTTCATGAAGAACTTCATAGAGCCTCTCAAACACTTGGAGCCGATGGTAAATTATTGAAAACCGAAAACGGAGAAATCCATCTAGTAACATTGGGGGAAAAACTGCTCATTCCACTGCTAACAAAGCTAACCAATTTTGTTGCCGGTGGCGGCATATGGCTGAATACACAGCGCCCCGAATGGAACGATGCCAATAACGCTCTTGCAGGTTATGGGCTCTCAATGGTTACCGTTTGTTACATACGGCGCTACTTAACTTTTCTTCAACAACTACTTCAAACTTCGATTGACGAAACTACATTGCAACTCAACGAATCAACTGCACAACTCCTACTTGAACTAACGGATCATTTTAGTAGCTATTCCGCCCATGAAGCTGCCACATCTCCCATCACCCGCGCTCAATTAACCAGCGAGCTCGGACGATCAGGTCAACGGCATCGCAATCGTATTTACAACTGGCAGTTTGGACAGAATCAGTCAATTTCTCTTCAGAAAATAGAAACATTTATCGAGGTGGCACTGCTTCATATAAATACGTGTATCAAAGTCAACCATCGAGCCGATCAAATGATTCATAGTTACAACCTAGTCTTAATCGAGGAAAATCAATTCCAGATCAAACACCTCGGGCTGATGCTTGAAGGTCAAGTAGCACTTATCAGTAGCGGATGGCTTAGCGGTGCTGATACCGTTGCATTATATAAACAACTTAGAAACAGCGCTCTCTTCCGTGAAGATCAACACAGCTATCTTTTATATCCCGACAACCAAATCCCCTCTTTTCTCTCAAAAAACACACTCAGTAAAGAGGCTTCAATTCGCATTCCAACACTACAAAAACTTCTAGAAAAGGGTGACTATAGCGTGGTTAAAATGAGTCACGATGGGAGCTGTCATTTCAACGCGGCAATCACCAATCGAGATGATCTCAATCACGTGCTTGACAGACTAGCAACAAATCCGGAATACACCGCACACATTGAAAAAGATCGTTCTACTCTTCTTGCTGAATGGGAGAATATCTTCAACCATCATGCCTTCACAGGTCGAAGCAGCCGCTTCTTTGCCTTCGAAGGGCTAGGCAGTATCTATTGGCATATGATCTCAAAACTACTCCTGGGAGTGCAGGAGAAAGTTTTACAGGAAGATGATCCGTCTACTCGAGAAGAACTACATGCTTGTTACGAAGATATCCGTCTCGGCCTAGGCTTTACAAAATCTCCGCAAGTATATGGAGCTTTTCCAACAGATGCATACTCGCACACGCCCCGCCACATCGGTGCACAACAGCCAGGCATGACCGGACAAGTAAAAGAAGAAATTTTAACACGTCAAGCTGAGTTAGGTATTCAGGTAAAAAATGGATGCATTCATTTTATTCCCAACATGATTCAAGACCGCGATTTCTCAGTCAAAGAGCAAACTTTCACCTTTTACTCCCTGCAGCATGAATGGAAAGAGATGAATATTCCCCCACAGTCGTTTGTGCTTACATTTTGCCAAACACCCATTATCTTCCAATATGCTGAAAAACAGCAAATAGAAATAATGCGCGAAGATCATGTCGAAAAAATTGAATTTGGTTCAATTCTAACAGAGGAAATCAGTAAATCAATTTTTGCACGGGAGGGCAAAATTGCTTACCTTATCGTAAACATCCCACCAGCAAATAGAGAGAGACACGTTGAAAGAACATTTGACGTGACGAACGATCAACTCAGCTCGGCTCTTCACTGAAGCCTTATATACAAACTAGTAGAAAATTCTTTATAAGCACAAAACGTACTGCTACCTTCAAAAACGACTCAATCAAACTTGGTTGATAATTCGTTTAATAAGGTAAAAATGACCGACCATAACAACAAAAAAGTATCCACATCTGCCCTTTCTAGTGATAGCCGTGAATTCCTCTACAAACAAATTGCTAATCGGTTACGCGAAGAGATTGATAAGAACGTATATTCTCCCGGTTCAAGATTACCTTCCATGGATATACTAGCCGCCCATTTTGACGTAAATAAAATTACAGTTCTCAAAGCTATGGATGAGCTAAAAAACGAGGGTGTAATATACTCCATTCCCGCAAAAGGAACCTATGTTACAGAAGTAAAAAGAACGCCAAGAGAAGAGCGTCAAAAACAACGCACTGGCTCAAATGGAAATAAAAAACAGACACTTACAGTCGGCTTATTATCTCAAGTATTAAGCCCGGAGGCTTTTGGTCCATATCATTTAAGTATTATCTCCGGTATTCAGGAAGAGCTGGGGCGTAAAAAAGGCAATTTAATGCTCATGCCAGCCGGCGACTTTCATACCGATTCAGAGATATATCGGATGGCGATGGAAGCTGATGTCGATGCGATGATCTATCTTGGATCCTTCCACAATGCACTATTAACAAGGCTTATTCGAGATGGTATTACCTCTGTTGTAGTTGATCATGCCTTTAAGGGCTGCTCAACGGATAGCACTATTGTGGACAACGCCGGCGGTGGTTATCTTATCATGAACCACCTACTCGAACTCGGGCATCGCAATATAGCCCTAATTTCAGGTAATGAAGACCACAAAGCCACTACCGAAAGACTGGAGGGAATTTCACTAGCCCTTGCCAACCAGCGCATGACCTTAAGCGATATCAGCCTCATACCCGCAGATTTTACGCGCAAAAGCGGATACGAAGGAGCAGAGCAGGTTCTGAAGAAAAATCCCGAATGTACTGCTATCTGTTGTATGAACGATGAGATGGCTGCCGGCGTACTACAGGCAATATATACATTAACCGATAAAAAAGTTCCTCAAGATATATCTGTTACCGGCTTTGATGATGTTCAGTTATCCGCATTAACGCATCCACCATTAACGTCAATTCATGTGGACATGCGTCATATGGGACGCATTGCCGTTCAACGTCTATTTGATCGCATGGAAGATCCCAATAGCAATCCATCTTCCACCTTAATATCAACGCAACTTATCACGCGTAATTCAACCGATCGACCGGCTACTTAGTTTATCGTATTCTATAACATAAAGACTTTATCTCTTGCCCACTATCAATATCTATTATAGTACTAGTTGGTATTGGAGATATTTATGAGGATAATTATAAAATGTATATGGATCATTGTGTTTGCGATAAGCATAAATAACGCATACTCGCTTTCATCATCTGAAATTACCAGCGATGCCTGGAAGGCTTTACAGGAAGAAGATTGGCGAGCCACCATTAAACTCACAGACAAATGCATCAAACTATTCGAAGAAGAAGCACTTAAACAGCAAGCGTTGCTCAATCAATTTCCTGCTTCTGAAGAAACATCTGAATATTGGGCTCTGAATGACGTAGGGACTTGTTATTATATCCAGTGTCAAGCTCTCGAAAAAATGGGAGACAAACATCAAGAAACGCTAGAAATAGCATTAAAGAAAATCATAAACGAACTCTCCTATGCCCAATGCTGGGATGAAAAAGGATGGTACTGGCAAGTTGCGCCAGAGGCTAAAAAGAAACTGCGCCAGCTAGAGTTCAAAAAGATGTTGTAATAATGAACCTTGCTAAACTCTTTTTCATGCAACTTCAACGCGCTATTTTAATTCCTCTTCTTACTTTCGCTTTCATTGCATTTCCATGTGATGAACACGATCTTACAGCTACAGAGAGCAGTTCGCGGACAATCCTTTCAGGAAATGCAAGAGACGGCTACACTCTTCTCTACAACAGTGAGCCTTATAGTATCAAAGGTGTGGGTGGAGATAAGCATCTTGATCTACTTGCCCGACTCGGAGGGAATACCATTCGAACATGGGGCGTTGGACCAGAGACCGAGAAACTCTTAGACGAAGCTCATCAAAACGGTCTTGCTGTTACACTCGGTATTTGGTTACAGCATGAACGACATGGATTTAATTACCGCAATAAAGATAACCTTGAAGAACAACGCCAGATTGTACTGGCGGCGGTGGAAAGATTTAAAAATCATCCAGCTCTACTCTGTTGGGGATTAGGGAATGAAATGGAAGGCGTAACCGGAGAAGGCGCCGATTCTGCCATCTGGAAAGAAGTTAATTATTTAGCTGAGGAAATCAAAAAATTAGACCCGTACCATCCTATTATTAGCGTCGTGGCAAATGTCAATCCTGCCAAAGTTAAAGCGATCAAGCGATACGCCCCAGAACTTGATATTCTAGGTATCAATGCTTATGCAGGCGCATCCGGTCTGGCAGACAAACTTCGGCAATACAGCTGGGATAAGCCCTACGTACTCACTGAATTTGGTCCTCCTGGTCCATGGGAAGTAGCACACACAGATTGGAATGCTCCGATAGAACCCTCAAGTTTTGAAAAAATGAGCCACTATTATGCATCCCATCAGGATGTTATCGAAGACGAAAAACAGTGTCTTGGATCGTTTGCCTTCTTATGGGGTAATAAACAGGAAGCAACGGCTAGCTGGTTTGGCATGCTACTTGAGGACGGCTGCAAACTACCTGTTGCGGATACAATGAGCTATCTCTGGAATCAAAAATGGCCAGATAACCGCTCACCCCTGCTTAAAGATGCCGATATTCCTTTTGCGAATCTTAAAGTTAAAGCAACACAAGCGTTTACTGTTCGAGCTACCTATTCAGATCCCGACGAAGACTCTCTTGATTATCAATGGTCTGTTTTCGCAGAAAGTAGCGACCGACGAATCGGTGGAGACAAAGAGCAGGTTCCTGATGAGTTTAAATCCTCGATAATTTCCGTAAAATCACGAGGACGAGCCACCATTCAAATGCCCGAAAAAGAGGGAGCCTATCGTCTATATGTTACCGTGCGAGATGGCAAAGGCGGTGCTGCTATTGATAACTGGCCTTTTTACGTTAAATAAAGCTATCTGCGTATGACAACGGTGTGAAGTGATTCGGCAGGAACGGTTGTACAGAAGCTTCTCTCACCCACTTCTACAGAGTAAGCAACGCTCTCATTTCGACTATTGAAAAGAACCAACACTAGAGAAGTATCCGCATTTTCGAATGCAACACACCAGATATCCTGATCTGCACCAGAAAGTCCTATCCTTTTTGCACCTGGTCGAACAAACTTGCTTACATGCGCAATAGAGTAATAGAGCGGTGTTACATAATACGTATCATTTCCTGAATCCACTAAGATCGGTGCCAAACAAAAATTACGAGCATGATTCGGACCTCCTCTGAAATTTAGTAGCATATTCCAATCAATCCACCCGACGAGATGATGGTTGAAACCCTCAATCAAATCACGCGTGTACCGATAAAAGGGTCTATACTTTGGATGGTTTTTCTTGTCGGCCTCTTGAGCCCAGTAATACCCCCAATCCGTAGCCTCTGCTCGCCAATACCAATCATCTTCCAGCCAATCACCAATCGGCTCGTCGTTACCTATCATATCGATACACCCTTCAGAATGAAGTATTTCTTTATGAGGATACTTTTCCTGAAGCTCATCGAGATAAACTCCTCCTACATCAATTGTACTTTGATACCAATGAACCGCCGTTCCCCGCACATAATCAGCAGCTACCGAATCCCCATAGATCGTATGAGCCCACTCCATCATCTCCTCTTCACGATTTTGGTCATACATCCATATACCAACTTGTGGGTGATCTTTTTTTAAGCGCGGACCGAGATGATTCATAATATAATCCCGCATCTCCTCTGCATTAAAATGAACACTCTCCCAACTTGAATTATTACCCAAAGGCTCATTTACAGGCGTAACCCCCCATATGGGAACTTCCTCAGCTGCATATGCTTCTATGTATTTTGAAATATATTTTGCAAACACTGGATAGCACGAGCGTTTAAGCTCACCTCCGTTCCAGTCATTGTTGGTTTTCATCCACGGTGGAGCTGTCCAAGGAGATGCCATTATTTTAAATGAGGCATTCTCAACAGCTTGTGCCGCTTTAATGAAAGGCAGTAAATATGTGCGGTCCGGTTCAATCGTGAAATGCTCCAGTGTAATATCATCAGGAGCAGCAGCATAGGTGTAATTACGAAGGGAAAAGTCACAACTCGCAATGTGTGTTCGTGTCAACGAGATCCACGCCCCTTCTTGTGAAAAATAGATATCCAATAACTCTTTTTGTTTTTTCTCGGATAACTCAGACCATACAGCCGCCGATGACTCCGTAAAAGAGCTACCAATACCCACAACTATTTGAAATGTTTCTGCCGGATGTAACAGCAATGCAACGTCAATGTCTGCAACGCGCTCCTGGATTGCTTCTATTTTCTTTAACCGGTCTCCCGCCCGAGTTGTTTGATATATTTCAACATTTACAGAATGCGCGGTAAAACTCATTCCGCTCAACACCAAAATAAGTGCTGTTGCATACTTAAAATTGAACATTCAATCTCCCGTTTTATTAGGGTTTAAACTTAAAGTTCCGCGGAGCATTTAACCGTGACCAAATTTCATCAAAATCACCATCGTATGTCTTCCGGATAGGATTACCGTCTCGCATCAACCCGTTAAACAAATCCTCATCCACCATATCCCACAGCATATATTTTGCTCGGCCATCCACCGTAAACAGTCCGAAATGACTCTCCGAGCCTGCCGTTCCTTTGCTTTTCCACGGCTCATCAAATGCTTCAAAATAGAAACAGCTTATCTCCTCTTCATCGATCCATTGATGCACGTTCTCATAGAACACGCTGGCAATGTATTCACTCGCCACACAGGTACCTTCATCACCATAAAACGAGTTGTCGAGTGAAGCCCAACCTGTTTCTCCTATATGAATTGGACGCTCCAATCCGAGTGAGTCGATATAGTCTGCCACCGCTTGATATTGATTCGCCTGCTCCTGAATAGCGCGATCCACCGCACGGTCAACCTGCATTTCAAGCGGTAACTTCTGTTCTTCCAGATCTGAACCCCATCTGAGAGCAGGATAATAATATGAGTCGTGAAAAGCATACGTATGAAGCGAAAGATAATCTAGCTCCCCGAGCAACTTCTCCAGCACCTGATTACGATACGGCTTTTCTCCTCCCAGCGCTGCCCAATTATCCGAACAGGTAATCAACGTTTGCTTCGGAATTTCTCCCTTCAACCGCGCTTCTTTCAGAACAGTAACCCAACGCAAGATCACTGCCGGTGAAACATAGTGAGCTTGCCACTTCACCATTGCCTCATTTCCAACAGCAATAATTTTCACGATATCCGGATACGCCTTTACCAGCTCAATTGCACGGAGAATTTCTGCTTGATTCTGTTCTTCATCCTCTACCGAATGATCCACCCGATCAGTATGAGCACCTGCACAACCGATCCAAGCACCCATCATCACATACATCTCGAAATCGGACTCCTGCTTTAGCTCATCAATCGCTTGTAAAATTCGCTCCGTATGAGGGAACAATGTTGTGTTGTAGGTTCGCACCCATTTAATCCCCATCCTAGACAGAATTCGCAGATCCTCTTTGGTCTGCTCAAAACTAGGAGTATCGGCAACCGTTCGTTCCACGCCTCGATGACCGGAGTATGCAATAGCTCGCATATCAGACCGACCTAACAAATCCCATGTAACAATTTCGACCGTATCCGGGAGAAAAGAAGACATTGCACTAACTACCAAAACCGCAGAACACAACATATGTATGATCATATTTTTACCGCGTAGATTCATAAACGTCTCACTGTTTAAGCCCTGCCCCGCCGCGCTTCCAATTCCTGACGAATCTCACTAGCCCGCTCTTCCGAAATCGAATACCTAGCAATGATAAGTAGTGCTAACGCCGACGTTATAATCGGAATACCCACATCAAAAATTCGAAGCAAATAAAGCGTTCTCTCCGTCTGCTGGGTCTCAAGGGCTACATCGAAGCCTGACACCTTCAATAAAACACCCGTCAAAAGACCTGCTAGCGTCATACCAAATTTGACCATCCACCAATAGATCGCTCCAAAAACTCCCTCACGACGTTCGTGCGTCTGCAATTCATCATAATCACATACATCGGAAATCATTGAACCCATCAGCGTAAAAAGAGAGCCGGTTCCAAACGCAACTAATGGAGCCGCCATCAACAGCCAATAGGGATGCTCAGGATTATACCCAACCCATTTCAATGCGTACCCAAACAGCGAGAGCGTGATAGTAATCATAAACGTTTTCCGTTTCCCGAGACGGGTTGCCACCCAAGCCGTTAGTGGAATCACACACAATGTCGCAACAGCTGTTAGGGTTCCAAATGCACCCTGCAATTTGCCTGCGGCCGCATTGTCTCCATTAAACAAATAATAGATCATCACATAGAGCGAAAATGACATTCCAAGTTGGAACCCGTTAAAGACAAGAAAGGTCGCTCCACACAACTTTACAAAAGGACGACAGGTAAACGTCGGAGCAAACCCCTTAAAAAAACGGACCGTATTTTTCCAAAATCCCTCTACCGATGCGGATGCCACCGCTACAGGTCGCTCCTTACAGAAGAGTGCTGGCACGACTCCAAACAGAGCGATAATTCCTCCGACCCAAATCGCTAGCACTCGCGCACCATGCACCGTATCTGTAAATAAATCGCTCGCCATCAAAGCATAAAACCAAGGTACGCCTAGCCACGCCAGCTGTCCGGCTGCATTGGCAAATGCATGCAACCTCGTACGTTCATGATAGTCCGGTGTCATTTCATACCCAAAAGCAACAAACGGTGTGGCATAGATGGTGTAGGCTAAGAAAAAGAGTAAAGATAATCCAAGAAAGAGCCAGAAATAGAATCCCTCACTATAGCCTTCAGGCAGTTGCCACATCAGCGCATAAATCAGCCCCGAACTCAGCGCTCCCACAAAAATAAAAGGTCGCCGTCTTCCCCATCTGCTTCGCGTATTATCTGAAATAAAACCCACCATCGGATCCGTCAACGCATCAAACAAGCGCGGAATGGAAGCCAACACACCCACCAATAGCGGATCCATTCCCAACCCTAGGTTCAGTATAACAAACATTGCAGGCAGCGCCGCTGCCTGCAAATTATTTACCAACATCCCCACCGCGTAAGCTGACTTCTGTTTCAACGAAATACGGTCATCTGCTACCACAGCAGGTTTTTTAGATTTCATTTAGTTCTCCTTAGAACATATCATCCAAGACTACACCTACTGACTGATAATCCGATAGAACGCTTGATCCATATCCAACTCCAGAGCCACACTAACAGATCCATCAACATTGTTTGTAATATTGTGAGTATACCAACCTGATTCTGATAAATTCGCTTTATACTGGATCGTATACGTATTGTTAGCAACTCCCTCCCAGTTAAAGGTAAAAGAACCATCTTCTGCTAGTGTTGCTTCGCTAAGTTCCGGCGGATCTGGAGGATTATACCCAACCCCGACATTGTCAAAACCAACAGTTGAATTAACTCCCCAGACTGGAACAAAGATAAGTTTTTCAGTTCCAATCGGCACCAGCCAGTCAACACTGTGCGTTGTCCATGAACTAGGTGTTTGAGCCGGCCGATTATCGTAAAGAACATCAAGTAGAGAATTACCCGCCCATGCTTCAACTTTTATTCCGCCCGCTCCCGTTCCCTCAAATGTTATTAAATCAATAGTGAATGTGTGAACCTCTCCCGGTGTAATGTTAAGCGAATCAATATCAATACCTCCACCTACATCGCCCGCCTCACGTGGGTTCACCAAAACCGCCCAAGGTGTGTTTTCATCTGCTTCAATCCGACCATAACCACCATTATCCCCGTTGCCGCCAGACGACTCATATGAGGTTGCGACGGAACCACCGGCATGAACCCAGTTATCATCCCCACTCTCAAAATCTCCATTCGGGATCAACCGAAAAAAAGATTCCTCCATACTGCCCGGAAGTGTAACCGCTTCCGCTTCCACCGAATCCACTGTCTCGTGCCTACTTAAGCTCAGATCGCGCGCCCGTACCCTATAACGATAGCGCGTCTCCGGAAACAGCCCCGAGTCCGTATAGATTGGACTACTCTGCCAGCCACTGTCATGCCCGCCCAACGATGTTGAAGTAAAATAGTACTCCACCAGATTATCATCCACCGCCGTCTCCGCCGTCAGCGTAACCGATGAATCCGAAACCCCCGTCGCCGAAACAATGCGCAACGGATTCGGTGTAGGTGGATCTAAATCCTCTTCCTCATCCCGGCTGTACACCCGCACATAATCGATCCAATACTGCTGAGGGAATGTAATATTCGGGTCAATCCACCCACCAAAATTACCTCCAATTGCCAAATTCAAAATCAAGAAGAAGGGATGATCAAACACCCAACTATTCGGTGCCACATCACTTGGTGTAGCAGTATGGTACAGTATGTCATCAACGTACCATCTAATGACATCCTCATCCCATTCCACAGCAAAAACATGGTACTGGTTCGCAACTGGCTCATTAAATGTATAAATATCACCGAAGGAATTCCCGCCTTCATAGCCCGGTCCATGTATAGTTCCGAAGATTTCATACGGATTACGACTCACATACTCCATAAAATCAATCTCTCCACAAGAAGGCCATCCAATCGTTCTAAAATCATCACCCAAACTCCAAAATGCTGGCCATAATCCGCTTCCCCCATCCGGCACTTTCAGACGCGATTCGACACGTCCATATTGGAAATCAAATTTATTCTCTGTCAGTAGCCGAGCAGACGTATATTGACTACCCCCATAGTTTTCCTTGTGCATCTCAATTAATAACTGACCGTTTTCAATCCGCGCATTCTTCGCTCGATTGGCAGTGTAATATTGACTCTCTCCATTTCCCCAGCCCCAACCACCTACTTCATAACTCCAGTTATTACTATCAGGAAGTGATCCATTTACTTGATCAAACTCATCTGACCAAACCAAATTCCAACCTGAAAGCTGTTGTGAGAAGGCGTCCATTCCCATCATCAAAAAAATCATGAAAATAACAGCTATATAACTATTCGATTTCATCGGCTAAGACCTCATTCACTACCACACTAGTATAGAACTACATAACTTGATAAACAAGAAAAAAGGCCGCCCCGAGGAGCGACCTGGAGTGCTGAGAAACACTATAAATTAAACATTAAGTCTGCGAGCCAGCATCAAACCACCACCGAATAAACCAATAAGGCCCATCGTTGCAGGTTCCGGAATAGCTTGAACATCAATATTATCCAAGGCCAAGCCGCTCGCACTCCACTGTGTTGTATAGATCTGAGTACCGACCTGTAGGATATTGCCAGCCTGACCCGAAACATCTAATGTAAGCGTCTCACCAGTCCACAATGTATCTGCACCCGTGACTTGATGAGTTACCTCGCTAATCGCACTGTAGTCACTGCCATTAATTAGGTTCATACTCACATACACACGACTCGCATCTGCAATATCGATGCTTTTATAATCAAAAGCAAATGATACCGTACCTAATGCTGCTTCATCTGCTGTAACGGTGTGCTCATATCGCAACAACGTTTTAATTTCAGAAGCACTATTATGGTCTGCCCCATAATCTGCGTATGATCGCAGTGTCAAGTCTCCTTGATCTGGACCACCTTGTCCTGTTTCAACCTCATAAATAGCGCCACTCGGAGCTCCCCCTGGAAAATGACTCCAGACAGCAGTATTCCCATTGTCGTTTACACCTTGAACGCCCCAAGTCCAACCTGCTGGCAATGTATCGCCCGCACCAAGCGCTTCAAAGCTCTCCTGATAGATAACGCTACCAAGCGCACTACCAGAAAAGATAAACAACAATGCAACCATGAGGTTAATTGTAATTTTTTTACTCATTTTTTCCTCTTTTCTATTAGCTATAGAAGATCTCTCATCACGCGATTAGAGACCAAATTATTTTTACTGAGCTATGATTCGATAAAATACCTGATTCCAGCCATTGGTAAGTGTCATACCAATAACCCCATCATCTGTAGCATCAACAGTCTGTTCCGTGTACCAGCCATCATCCGTCAAGAACTCTTTGTATTGAACGATGTACTGTTGACCAGCAACTCCCTCACAACTTATCTCGATGGTTCCACTCCCATCTGAACTCGCAATGGAAATATCAGGTTGTGAAATCAAAGCGGGAACAATACCAATATTGTCGTATCCGTAGACGGATCCCTCACTACCGTACGGAGCTCCCGCGACTGGCACAAATTTGATACTCGCCGCGTTGGTGGGTATATCCCAATTAAATGTAAGAGTTGTCCAATCACTCGAATATACTCCCCATTGATCCCCTGAATCCGAAAACTTTATCCCACTGCTGTTTAAAAATTCAACTTTCAGCGCTGGTGCGTTATCTCCAACAATTGTTTTGTGATCCATGCTGAATGTAACCGTTTCTCCCGCTTGTACACGGAGATCGGAAAGAGGTATGCCTCCACTTGTGGGACTTACCATTACAGCCCAACTAGTTCCGGGATCTCTACCATGACGGACATATCCGCCACCATCTCCACTTCCACCTGAGCCCTCATAAGATAAGGTGACTCCTCCCGGCTCGTAGTTAGTCCAACGATCACCACCCGCTTCAAAGTCTCCATTCGGAATAACTCGAACTGCCGGTATGATTGGATCTGTTACAACCGATACGACAGCTGACTGGTCCGTCATATTCGTAGCAGCACTTAGATCACGAGCCTGAACCTGATAATCATACGCTGTACCAGGCAAAAGATTATAGACCGAAAATACAGGACTATCTTGCCACTCACTATCAGACGCACCTTCACTTACAGAAGTAAATTTATATTGAATACTTGATGCATCTGTTGCCGTGACTGCATGCAATGTAACCGATGAAGAAGAGTTCACGGTATTCGATGCAATCTGCATCGGATTTGGGGATGGAGGTGTTACATCAATACCCGGAGTACTCACCGATAGCGCTTCAGAAGGCACCGCAATATTATTAGCTGGGCTCGTATCACGAACAATAACCCGATACTCATATACAGAGCCTGACTCCACGGGCGAATCTACATACACAGGACTTGACTGCCAATCACTGTCGTTACCCGGACCCGAAACACAATCAAAATAGTATTCCACCCCATACGCATTATCTGTAGCATTCGAAGCCGTCATGCTGATCGAAACATCACTAATCGCTGTTGGGGGAGAAAAGAACAGCATTGGACTCGGTGTTGGAGGTACATCATCAGGTATCTGAACCATCAACTCGTTTGCTGTCACGGTTACCGAACCCCAATTCGTTGATGGATTAGCATTAAGCCCATCCATCGAAAAACCGGCTTGCAGGATTTTATTACTGTAAGTCGAATTACCAAAATCTAGCGATAGCGTTATATCGGTTCCCGAATCACCTGTAAGCTGCACTTCACTTCTCTGGTTATTCATAACCGAATAATCACTGTCAGGATCAAGAACCTGAATGTATGCCCGCGCCGTATAGCGCGTATCTAAATCATTCCATTCATCCATCGAAAAGGTGAAGCTAGCTCCCGACTCTCTTCCATCCATTGTTCGCTCCCACAATGTGGAAGCTCTCATCCATCGATTACCATCGTCACCGTTTCGCCACGCAGCTAGTTCCGTATCTGAAGCCGCGTTCTCGTATTGACTAACATTTGGACTTAGTTCAAATGTGCGATTGTCACTAGTAATGGAAACCAAATCAGCTAGCGCCCAGTCGCTGTAATACAAATAATTAGAAGCATTACCGGCATTATCCAAATCCCACACATCCATGGACCCACGAACACCCCCAAATTGTCCATGGAAAGTTGCCAATGCACATGAAACAACGCAAACCAGTATAGCAGTAAGGCCAATTTTATTGCTCATTATATCTCCTCTTTAACAATTCAAACTAATAGTAGATATAGAAACATACTAGTAGTATTCTGGTTATGTTTTAGGCAGAGCTCGTTGTAGCGTCAAGCCTAAAAAAGAGGATAAATATCTATAAATTGATAAAAATACAGTACCCCATACATGGCAACACCTAATGAAGCAGGCTTTAAAGATAAAATTTTTATCAATATTTAGATTAGAATATCATTAGCTATACCCATTCATATGTAACTAACTCTACAATAAGAAAGCCGCCCACCCCGAAGGTGAACGGCTTCACGAGACAGAACTATTTTGTAACCGATTAGACTCCGAATAGACGGCGTAGCACCATGATCGCGCCCCCCGCCAAGCCAACCAGACCCATCGTCGCCGGTTCGGGAATTGACTGAACATCCACATTATCTAGGGCAATACCACTAGGTCCCCATTGCGTTGTATGTGTTCGTGTTCCGAACTGCAACAACTGTCCCTCATGTGCTGCAACATCAATACTGATTTGCCCACTACCCCAGTTAGTATTCGCCTCAACGATCTCATGCTCGTCACTCACAAGCATTGCAAAACTTCCGCTAATCGAATCAACAACCTGAATCGTAACAAAAGCTGCAGAGTTACTAGCTGCCACTAGACCAATATTTTTATAATCAAAATCGAATGTAATAGTACCTAATGCAGCATCTGCAGCTGATACTGTATATTCATGTCGAAGATATGTATAAATTTGATCCGCTGAGTCATGATCAGCATTGTAATCAGCATAGGAACGTAAAGTAAACGAACCCTGATCCGGACCTGCTTGCCCAGTCTCAACCTCATATATATTACCATTAGCCGCTTCATCAGGATAATGACCCCAAACCCAATCACCAGCGTTATTACGACCCTCAACCGCCCATTTCCATCCAGCATTATTACCGGCCCCCCCATAAGGCAAGGCATCTCCTGCTCCAAGCGTCTCAAAGTCTTCCTGGTAAATAATTCCACCAAAAGAATGAGGTACAACAACAGCCAAAACGGCTATCAGCGTTATTAACCATTTTTTATTTTTCATTTCTATTTCTCCTAATGTTATCTGTTTGTTTTGGCCTCCTCTTTTTTTAGCTCCTTTAGAATGTTGAAATAATCCGATAGAAGAGCTGCTCTTTCTCCGTATCGACTGGCACCGAGACTTTCAGCGTGCCGACTCCGTTGGTGCTCAGCACCGTGTTCCAGCCCGCATCGGTCAGCAGTTCTTTCCACTGCACGACGTAGGTTTCACCTGCCATGCCATCGACCTCAAAGCAGAACGAACCATCCTCCGCAACGTCCGCCATCTCGATCTGCGCTGCATTGGGATGATTCACCACCACGCCGATATTGTCATAGCCATGAATTGAATCTGCGCCTGCCACTGGCACAAAGAGTAACAGCTCTGTTTCTGCCGGCAATTCCCAGTCAAACGAGTGCGTTGTCCAGTCACCGGAATAGGTTGCCTCAACCTCATTTAAACCGACCCTCTCATTATTAGCAAATGCCTCAATTTTCAAGGCGGGTGCCGCAGTTCCGCTAATCGTCCGTTGATCCATCGCAAACGTGAGAGTTTGTCCTGCCTCTGCTCCAAAATATGATAGCGGAATACCTCCACCCTCCTCACCAGCTGGAATTGGACTGACCAAAACGGCCCAGGCCGCCCCGGTTCTTCCATGCTGAGCGTAGCCGCCATTATCGCCGCTTCCCCCCGACGCTTCATATGATAATACAATATTTCCGTCTGGCTCCGTACTTCTCCATTGATCCCCGCCGTTTTCAAAATTTCCATTCGGAATCAGAACCAAACCGCTTGGCACGTCATTTGCGGTAACTACGGTGACCGTTTCTGAAGAAGCTGTCGTGTTGGTTGCCGAACTCAAATCACGCGCCTGAACCGTATAGGCATATACTGATCCGGGTAGCAGACCACTGTCTGTATAGACAGGGCTCGATTGCCAGTCGCTGTCACTACCGTCCCCGCTCACATTCGTAAACTTATATTCAACCAATGAATCATCCATCGCCGTTGCCGCTGTTAGCGTAATAGCATTGTAGAGTGAGGAGGAACTGACTATTTCCATTGGATCAGGGGTCGGCGCTGCTGTATCCACAACCAGCGTTGTGGCACTCGCCTGAGCAGAGGGTACCGTGACATTCTGCATTGGACTTGTATCGCGAGTCGTTACCCGAAATATATATTCAGTTCCGGAAGCCAAACCAGATGCTCTATAGAACGGGCTGTCTTGCCATTCACTATCAAAGTCGCGATCTGTGTCGCAGATAAAATAGTACTCGACTCCGTAGGCATTATCAGTGGCGTTGCTGGCTGTCATCTCAATCTCATAGTCGCTGATCGCCATCGGCGGAATATCAAACTGCATCGGACTCGGTGAAGGTGGAACATCATCGGGAATATTCGCAACGATGTCCTTAGCGGTAACCGTTACGGATCCCCAATCATCATCTGGATTTGCATTGATCCCCTCCATCGAGAAACCTGCTTGTAGTAATTTTCCGTTATAACTTGAACTGCCAAAGTTAAGAGAAAGCGTCACATCGCTAGCTGTCACACTCGAAATAGTAAACTCATCTCGCTGTGCAGCCAGAACCTGATAATCATTGTCGGGATCTAGTAGCTGAATAAACGCTTTGACTGTGTAGCGACTATTTAAATCTCCCCAATCATCCACAGAGAAGGTAAAACTAGCCCCCGTCTCTTGAGCGCTCGTCATTCTGTCCCAAACAGTCAGCGCCGATAACCAGCGATTGCCATCGACTCCATTTCGCCATTCCGCTTGTGCTTCGGGAGTCACAGCGTCTGCATATGCATTGACATTTGGCTTTAAGATAAAGGTACGATTATCACTACTGATGGCCTGCAAATCGGGAACACCCCATATACTGTAAAAAAGCCAATCTCCTGCCTGCTGGCCATTAAGAGCATAAACATTTATGCCCCCTGTAACCGCTTGGAATTGACCCCCATGAAAGGTCGCAAAGGCATTTGCGACAACGAAAAAAAGTAACACACTACACAATTTATACTTCATACTACTCTCCAGTCCATTTTCTGTTTACCGATCCATACACGATGAATCGACTTGTTCACGAAGGCAGGAGAGCGCTCTGCTTTCTTTACGAAACCAATAAAGAGCGTACTATATATATACTAGTTATCAAACAAATAATTTATAA
>CAXGYR010000014.1:0-26865 GCA_964014015.1 uncultured Kiritimatiellaceae bacterium | reverse complement strand
CCGATTGATTTTGATGGCATGCTTGGACTTGAAGTTACAAAAAATCTACTCAACCCGTTGGCAAGAGTAGGCAAGTCAGTCTCAGATTATCTGACGGTTCTAATCACGTTGCCACTGTGGTTGCCGATTTTACTGGTGATTTATCTTTTGATATGGCTTGAAGACCGGAAAAACCCGCTTTTTTTGCAGCTGCGCGTGGGGCGTCATGGAAAGTCATTTAAGACTATTAAGTTCCGCACGATGGTTCCCAATGCGGAGGAGCGTTTGAAGGAGGCTTTGGAGCAGGATGAGGTGCTACGAGCGGAGTGGGAGAAACATTTTAAATTGAAAAAAGATCCGCGGATAACCCGTATTGGGCGTGTGTTGCGGCGAACATCCCTAGATGAGCTTCCGCAGTTGATAAATGTATTGAATAGAACGATGTCATTGGTAGGACCGCGCCCGCTGCCATCGTATCACTTCGATGATTTGCCTGCATCTGTGCAACAGTTGAGAGATCAAGTAAGACCGGGTATCACAGGGTTGTGGCAAGTTTCGGGTCGAAGTGAGTCGGGTACAGCTGGCATGGAGAAGTATGATCCGTATTATGTGCGCAACTGGTCGATATGGCTGGATATCATAATTCTATTTCGGACGATCAGAGCCGTTCTATTTGCACGAGGGGCGTACTAGAAATGAAGGTGGAGATTTTTGCGCTATGCGATGCGGCGACCGAGAGCCAAGGCAAGCTGAATCTGTTGGGGACGTTTGATCAGCTGGTGGCGGGGTCAGTTCCTGTGGTGCATCCTGCCTGTGCAGTGGCAATCCGGTTGCGTTTTGAGGTGCAGGAGGCGGTTGAACATCAGATTCGGTTGCATATGGTTGATCCGGATGGGCAGCCGTTTATGAAAAGTATGGGGGCTGCCATTCGTCCGCGATTCGGTAGTGATGTGAGTTCGACGGCGGTGAATCTAATTCTACATCTGCAGCGTATAAAGTTTGATGCATTTGCCGATTATGCATTGCGTTTAGAGGTGGATGATCGAGAAGTAGCTTCATTGCCTCTTCGGGTGGCATCGCTCAGCTAACTTTTTATTCATCCGTTACCGGATACAATTTTTTTGTTTGCAAGCCGTTAGTTAATCATAGTCATTAATTAACTGGAGAACGTATCATGAAAAGAAAAGTCATAGTGAGTAGTGTTGTGTTGGGTGTGTTGTTATTTCAACCGTCTGCTGAGGCTTGCGAAGATAAGCAGGAAAAGAGCGAAGCAGGAGCTTCTGTTTCGGTGTCGGAAAAGGCTGAAGAGGCGGTCAATAAAAAGGATGCTGCTCGCGCGAAGTGGCAGCAGAAAAAGCGTGGTGAAGTTCGGGATCGAATGAGTCCGGAGATGCGTGCGAAGGTGTTGGAAAAATTTGATGCCGATGGGGATGGGCGGTTGAATGAGTCTGAGCGTATGGCTGCGAGAAAAGAGATGGCCGAGCGCCGTAAAAACCGGAATATCTGAGCGGAGTGGCGTATAGTGCGGTTGTAAGCGTGAGCAGGTATCCTGCTCGCGCTTTTTTATTTTTTTCGTTCGACGAGGTAGTTGGCTAGTTTTTCAAGGGGGTTGGGGCGCAGGGGAATGGAGTGCAGGTGGTGAATCGCTTCTTGGGTGAGGGATTGCACGCGTTTGCACGAGGCTTCCATTCCGTATACAGCGGGGTATGTCATTTTGGATTGAGCGCGGTCTGAGCCGGCGGGTTTTCCGAGTTCTTCTGAAGAGACCGTTTCATCAAGAATATCGTCTTGGATTTGGAATGCGATTCCAATTTTTTCGCCAAAGGCGGTGAGTGCTTCCACGGTGGTTTGATCGGCGTGAGCAGCGATGGCGCCCATGCGGATGGCGGCACGGATGAGAATGGCGGTCTTGTGATAGTGAATGAAGTCGACGAGTTCGCGCGATGGTGTCATGTGCTCGGCGGCGAGGTCGGCAACTTGTCCGGCAATAACTCCTTTGGCACCGGCGGATTGGGCGAGTTCAAGGGCGAGCTCGGAGCGGTTTTGCCGAGCGATGAGTTTGAAGGCTTCGATGATCAGTGCATCGCCAGCTAGTACAGCGTTGGCTTCGCCGAATTGAATGTGGCAAGTGGGCTTTCCCCGGCGAAGGTCATCGTCATCCATGCAGGGAAGATCGTCGTGAATGAGGGTCGAGCAGTGGAAGAGTTCAATAGCAAGAGCAGAGGGAAAGGCTTCTTCTTCATCTGCACCGCAGCACTCGGCGGTAGCGATGCAGAGGATGGGGCGTATGCGTTTGCCGCCGTTAAAGACGGAGTATTTAATGGCGCGGTTTAGCACACTGTTTTCGGTGTAGTGCTGTTGAAAATGTTGCTGGAGTTGCTGTTCGATGAGTTGTTGTTGTTCGGTTAAGTAGTCGTGAATGTGCATATGTTGGATATACGAGATCGAGCGGGCGTTGGAAATGGTTAATCGTTCTTTTTTGATAATGGAATATGATAAATACGCAACTTTTTGGGTGTGTTTCTTGACAGGGAAGCTTTGGTTCATAAGAGTATGCGCTTTTGTGCGAAACCAAATTAAGTAGGAGATCAGACGATGGCGCAGAAGCAGTATGTTTATTTCTATGGAATTTCGAAAGAGCTGACCGAAGGTGACCGTTCTATGAAAGCGGTTTTAGGTGGTAAAGGTGCGAACTTGGCAGAGATGGCGAATGCTGGGTTACCGGTTCCTCCCGGACTTACCATTTCGACGGAAGCCTGTGCTTACTATTCAAAGACGGGCGGTAAAAATGCTCCTGAGATGGAGAAGCAGCTGAGAAGTCAGTTGACCAAGCTTGAGAAACAGATGGGTAAGAAGCTGGGTGATCCGAAAGATCCGCTGTTGGTTTCGGTTCGTTCAGGTGCCGCAGTATCGATGCCGGGTATGATGGATACGGTTTTAAACTTGGGTTTGACGGATAAGTCGGTTCATGGATTGATTGAGCAGTGTGGTAATGAACGGACGGGCTGGGATTGTTACCGTCGGTTTATCGATATGTTTGGTGATGTGGTTATGGGTCCTTATACTGGCTTGAGCCACGAGGATTTTGAAGAAGAGTTGGTGAAGCTGAAGAAGAAGTATAAGGCGGCGCAGGATACGGATTTGACGGCGGAACAGCTGAAAGAGCTGGTTGATATTTATAAGAAGGTCTATTTGAAGAAAGTGAAGAAGCCCTTCCCACAAGATCCGTATGAACAGCTAAATCTCTCGGTGTGTGCGGTATTTGGATCTTGGAATTCTGAGCGTGCAGAAAAGTATCGTCAGATTAATAGAATTACGGGGCTATTTGGAACAGCGGTTAATATTTGTACAATGGTTTTCGGTAACATGGGACCGAAGTCGGGCACTGGTGTTGCGTTTACGCGTGATGGTGGAACAGGACATAGCAAGCCGATGGGTGAGTATTTGATTGATGCTCAGGGCGAAGATGTGGTGGCAGGTATTCGTACACCAAAAGATTTGGATGAAATGCCGAATGAGGAGGATCCGGTTTGGGCGCCTGCTTACAAAGAGCTACAACGCATCATGGCGAAGCTCGAAAAGCATTATAAGTATCCTCAAGATGTTGAGTTTACGGTTCAGGAAGGTACGCTATACATGTTGCAGACGCGGAATGCGAAGCGTACTGGATTAGCGGGTGTCCGTTGGGCTGTGGAGATGGCGACCGGTAAAGATTTCTACACGGGTGAAAGCCAGTCAAAGATCCTCTCACAGAAAGAGGCGCTGATGACGCTCTCGGGTGACGATCTTGAACAGTTGCTTTTCCCGATCTTTGATTCTGTGGCGGAGAAGAAAGCAACGGCTATTACGAGTGGATTGCCAGCGGGTCCGGGAGCTGCTGTTGGTAAGATTGTATTTGAAGCGGAAACGGCTGAGGCTATCGTCGAGAAACAGGCGGATGAGAAATTGATTCTGGTTCGTCATGACACGAGCCCGGAGGATGTCGGTGGTATGTGGGCCGCACAGGGTGTCTTGACTTCAACAGGTGGTATGACTTCTCATGCGGCAGTTGTGGCGCGTGGTTGGGGTAAATGCTGTATTTGCGGAGCAGGCGACTTAAAGATTGATTACAAGAAGAAGACGGTGACTATTGGTCGTAAGGTTCTTAAGGAGGGTGATTGGATCAGTCTAAACGGTTCTACAGGATCTGTATATCTGGGTCAGATCCCGACGCAGGTTAGTCCGGTTGTGGCGGGTGTTGTTGAAGGTAAAGCGGCAGCTAAAAAAGATCCGATTTACAAAATGTATGCGGAGGTGTCAAAATGGTCTGATTCCTACCGTAAGCTAGGTGTGCGGACGAATGCAGACACACCTAAAGACTCAAAAGCCGCTCGTGCATTTGGTGCGCAGGGTATTGGATTGTGCCGTACGGAGCATATGTTCTTTGAGGGGGATCGAATTTGGGCGATTCGTGAGTTTATCTTGGCGGAAGATGAGGCGGCCCGCAAAGGTGCTCTGGCGAAATTGCTGAAGCATCAGCAGAAAGACTTTGAAGGGATCTTTAAAGCTATGGATGGCCTGCCGGTAACGGTTCGGTTGCTCGATCCGCCATTGCATGAGTTTGTTCCGCACACGAAGAAAGATCAGCAGGAGATGGCGAAACGACTTGGAGTGCCAGCCAAGAAAGTGGCGGATCGTGTCCAGTCGTTGCATGAGCACAACCCGATGCTGGGACATCGTGGATGCCGTCTATCTATTACTTATCCTGAGCTGTGTGTGATGCAGACGCGTGCAATTATTGGCGCGGCATGCAAAATGGCGAAGGCTAAAAAGGCTGTGAAGGTGCTTCCGGAAATTATGATTCCGCTGGTAGGCACGAAAGCAGAGCTGGATTTCCTCGAGAAGATTGTGCGCGAAGAGGCTGATGCGCTCATTCAAAAATCGGGTGTGAAAGTGAAGTACATGGTTGGTACGATGATTGAGATTCCTCGGGCTGCACTGACAGCTGATGAAATTGCGGAGAGCGCAGAATTCTTCAGCTTTGGTACGAATGACCTGACACAGATGACGTTTGGCTACAGCCGGGATGACATCGGTGGATTCTTGCCTGATTATCTAGAGGAGAAAATTTTGCCGACGGATCCCTTCCAACAGTTGGATCAGACGGGCGTGGGACAGCTGGTGAAGCTCGGTGTAGAGCGGGGCCGTGAGACGCGTCCAAACCTGAAGTGCGGTATTTGTGGTGAGCATGGTGGTGATCCTGAGAGCGTGAAGTTCTGCGCGAAGGTGGGGCTCAATTATGTGAGTTGTTCGCCATACCGCGTACCAGTTGCTCGTTTGGCGGCGGCACAAGCAGCGATTCTTAGCTAATAATTAAGAGTCAACCAGTGAGGTAAAAGACCCGCTATCAGCGGGTCTTTTTTTGGTTATTTGAAGCGTGAGTGGATATATGAATTTGCGTGGGCCTTACCGATGGCTTGTCGAAGCATAAACAATGTTTTACTGGTAAGGTTGAGGGTAAGAGAGTGTGTTTGATGTGTTGATTCAATGATGTAGGCACGACTGGATTTTTTTTTGCGCAAGGGTTGAATTTGATAACAAAGGTTTTTGAGAGGGTTTAGTTCTGTTTGGGAAGCTAGGCGGGGATAGGCTATATCGTTGATCTTTATTTTGTGTAGAGGAATTATACCGAATAGCTTGAGGACGATACTGTTATTTTCGATTTCGCATGAGAAAATCAGATTGTGACTTAGAGGTTGTTTTTCAGATGTGTTATTTTTCGTTATCATGTATAAGCCATTTTATTGCTAAATTTTCTTTGTAATATTAAAATTAAATTATTAATACACAACAAAAGGTGATTATTTTTTGGACAAATGGAAGGTTGCAGGCTTGCGGTAACATGAGAATTGCTTCAGTTTTTTATTATGCGAGAGGGAATAAAGATTGGTGTGTTAATGGGGGGCGTTTCGTCCGAGCGGGAAATTTCGTTGGCTTCGGGTCGTGCGGTGGTAGAAGGTCTTCGCTTGGCGGGATATGAGGTGGTTGCGGTAGATGTTACGAGTGATGAAATAGAATTCGATGAGCCGTTTGATTTGGCTTTTATCGCATTACATGGCCGATTTGGTGAGGATGGGGATGTGCAACGTCAGTTGGTTTCGTTGGGTATTCCCTTTACGGGTTCATCAGCAGAATCTTGTGCGGTTTCATTTGATAAAGTGAAAACTCGAGCCGTATTGCGTGAGTTGGGTCTACCAGTGGCCGCAGGAGAAGTTTTGGGCGCAATGGACTCTGTTTCGTTACCATTTCCGGTTGTGGTAAAACCACCGTGTGAGGGCTCAAGTGTGGGGTGTCATGTAGTCCGTACGGAAGGAGATTGGCAGGAGGCGTTAGAGGATGCGCTACAGTTTGGTGATCAGGTGTTGGTGGAGCGTTTTATTGAGGGGCGTGAGTTGACAGTGGGTATTGTGGGGGATGTGGTTTTGCCGGTAGTGGAAGTAGTGCCGGAGGGTGATTGGTTTCATTTTGATGCGAAATATCGGAGTCAAGGGACATCGTATGAGGTGCCAGCCATTTTGGGTGGATCGTTGGCGGGGGAGTTGCAGTCGTTGGCATGGGATGTTTTCCGGGGATTGAATGCAGAGGGTATGGGACGGGTAGATTTCCGGTTGCATCCTGAGGAGGGTCCCTTTGTGCTGGAATTGAATGCGATTCCGGGATTTACGCAGAGTTCTTTGCTGCCAAAAGCTGCGGCGGCGGTGGGGATATCTTTCCCGGAGTTGTGTAGTCGCATTGTAGAGGATGGCTTCGAGCGAAGCCGCTGATGCTTTTTTGAGGGCGTGGGGAGGGGTGTGGGGCTTTATCCCATGTGCCGCCATGGAGCCTATTTGCGTTGGTTTTTGCTTTTTTTACAAAAAACGGTGGATTTTCTTGTATTTTTTTTGACATATTGTGGAGCGATATGGTTTAAATATTATCGTAAGGGAGTAATATGGAGTATAATGGTGAATAATGAGGTAGAAAATCAGGTGATGCTAGTCGGTTCGTTTACGCATCAACTAGATGCGAAGCGCCGGATTATATTTCCGTCTGTATGGCGTAATTTAGCTGGTTCAGAGCAGCAATTGTATGCATTCCCGCATCCGGAGCGGCCGTGTTTATATCTGTATTTACGAGATGAGATGTTGCGGCGGATGGAGCGCTTGCGATCGGTGAATACGTTGGATGGTGAAGATCAGCAGGCGGTGCGGTCGATTGTGGCTGGGGGTGAGCTGTTGCATTGGGATGTACAGGGACGTGTGCGGATTGGTGATCATTTATTGCGGGCGATTGAGGCGCAGAGTCAGGTGGTTCTGGTGGGAGCGTTGAGTCGGATTGAGGTTTGGAGTGTTGAGCGTTTTGATTTGGCGTTGCCGGGAAGTTCTGCGGTGGCGGATGAGCTATTTTTTGGTGGTTATTAAAGGAGGACACAGAGGTGAGTATGTTTGATGTGGCGAGGTATTTGAGTTATTCGAATTCGGTTGATCATGCGCGGGGCGCAGGAAAGTTGTTTTCGTTCAAGGGTTCGGACGTTGGATTGGGTCAGTTGCTAGGCGTAAGTCAGGATGGGGCTTTGAACGGGAAGCATGGGTTGCATGCTGAGCCGGGGAAGGGACTTTAATAGTGGGGCATGTACCGGTCATGTTGCAGGCGTGTATGGATGCATTGGTGCAGGAGCCGGATGGGGTTTATGTAGATGGTACGGTGGGGGGTGGTGGTCATGCGGCGGCAATATTAGAGGGGTTGAATGAGAGAGGACGATTGGTAGGTTTTGACCGAGATGGAGAAGCGATTGAGCGTGTGAGTAAGAGGTTGGCTGGAGATGAGCGGGTTTCGCTAGTCCATGAAAATTTTTCGATGATGGCGGAGGTGTTATCGGAGCGGGGTGTGAAAGAGGTGGATGGTGTCTTTCTAGATTTAGGGGTGAGTTCGTTTCAGTTGGATGAGGCGGAACGGGGTTTTAGTTTTCAGGGAGATGGGCCATTGGACATGCGGATGGATCGGTCGAGGGGCGTTAGCGCCCGGGAGTGGATTGCACAGACGGATGAGCGTGAGATGGCGGATGTGATTTACCGGTTGGGTGAGGAGCGGTCGGCGCGGCGAATTGCGCAGGCTATCTGTGAGCGGCGAGAGCATCAACCGTTTGAGATGACGAGTGATTTGGCTGAAGTAGTTGAGCGGGTGAAGGGGGGTAGACGGGGGCGGCGTATTCATCCGGCGACGTTAACATTTCAGGCAATACGAATGGTGGTGAACCGGGAGCTGGAGAGTTTGGAGCGGGTATTGGCTGACATGTTGCTTCGGATTCGGGTGGGGGGTCGGTTTGTGTTGTTGACGTTTCACAGTCTGGAGGATCGGCTGGTGAAGCAGTTTTTTAATCGGCATGTGCAGCGTGAAGTGGCATTGCAGGCGGGGGGTGTCCAGATAGAGGGTGAGCGGCCTTTCGTGAGTTGGGTTTCGAAGAAGCCGTTGATGGCAATGGAGGAGGAGATGAGAGAAAATCCGCGGGCTCGGTCGGCTAAGTTAAGAGTTGTTAGGGTGGAGGGATAAGATGGCTACGAAGAGGAGAGGTCGAAAAAAGCGTAGGCAGGAGGTGCAGGTGCCGTTCCCAACCTTGTTGGTGGGGGTGTTGGTTTTTCTGGTAGTGATTGGGGCGGGGTATATGTCGATCAATATTCGTTGCGCTGGGCTGGGAAAGGCGATTAAAGCGCAGGAGGGTACCTTGTCGGAAGCGCGTAAGCGTTTGATGGTGGAGATGGATATGTGGTCAAGCCGGACGGCGCCGATCAATCTGGAACGGGCGTTGGTGCACCATGGTTTGGATATGGAGATGCCGGATAGTGATCAGGTAATTCGAATTGAGACGGTAGAGCGGGCTGGTGAGCAGTTGGTAAGGGTGAATAGCCGGATTCGTTGAGGTGGCTATTGATTGGATTGATTGACCCGTTTTACTGCGTTTCAGTGAGCGGGTTTTTTATTGGGAGAGTGCGTTAGTGGAGAAGTTGAAACAAAGATCATGGCTATTAGAGGTCTTAATTTTTCTTCTGTTTGGTGGAATTTTCTTCCGGCTGACGATGTTGCATCTCTATCCAGAACCGTGGATTACGCAGCCGATTGAGGAGCATCGGGCACTGGAGGTGCGTCGGGTGGGAAGCCGCGGTAAAATTTTGGATCGTAACGGGGAGATTTTGGCGGCGGATGTGGCGGCTTATCATGTAGTGGTGGATCCACGCTACATTGCGGAACATGGGGATGCGGGGCAGGTGGCGGAGGTGCTTTCGTCTCATTTTAAAATGGAGCAGGATGAGGTGGCTGAGCTGTTGGCGGACGTGGGGCGTCAATATGTGCGGGTGGTTAAGTATGTCCCGGCGCGTCGGCTGGATGCGTTTGAGCGGGTGTTTCAAGGAGTGCAATTTACAGGCGTGGATGGGGAGTCAGTTTTGCTGAAGGGGGTGATGCTGGAGGAGGCGCCGATTCGGAGTTATCCGAAGGGATCGTTAATGGCGCATGTAGTGGGTTTTTCAAATCGTGAGGGAGTGGGGGGTGCGGGTATTGAGTTGCGATATGATCCGTATTTGAGGGGTAAAGAGGGGGTAAGAAATAGTAAGAAGGACGGACGGGGGCGGGAGGTATATAGCGAGCGGACGTTGGATATTCCGCCAGAGGATGGTGCCTCGGTAGTGCTGACGCTTGATCAACAGATTCAGTATGTTACGGAGCGGGCGATTGAGAATATTTGTCTGGAATTTGAGGCGAAAGCGGCTTGGGCAATTGTACAGGAGGTAAAGTCGGGTGAAATTTTGGCGATGGCTTCGTTTCCGGATTTTGACCCGAATCGATATGGTCGAGCGCCTGCGGATTGGCTGAAGAACCGGACTATTCAGGTTAATTTTGAGCCGGGATCCACGATGAAGGCGGGTGTGGTTGCGGGGGCGATTGATAAGGGACTGGTGGAGGTGAGCGATCGGTTTGATTGTGAGAATGGTTACTGGTCGTTTGGTGGAAGGGGGTTGCGTGATAGTCATCCGGAAGGGGTACTGAGTGTGGAGGATATTGTGAAGGTTTCGAGCAATATCGGAACGGCTAAGATTGCGCTGATGCTCGGAGATGCAAGACTCTATGAGCAGTTGCGGTCATTTGGTTTTGGTAAACGGCTGGGGGTAGGGTTGCCGGGAGAGGAGGGGGGAATTTTTTACGCTCCGCAGCATTGGTCGAAGATTAGTGCTACGCGAATTGGTATGGGACAGGGCATTGCGGCAACGGCGGTTCAGGTGCTTTCAATGATGAATACGATTGCGAATGATGGATTTCAGGTGCGACCGTTTTTGGTGAAGCGGGTAGTGGATGCATCGGGTTCGGTGTTGGAGGAGAATGGTCGAGAGGTGGTGGGACGTCCGATATCGCGCTCGGCGGCATTGGCGATGCAGCGAATGCTAACGAGAGTGGTGGCAGAGGAGGGCGGAACGGGGGGTAAGGCGCGAGTGGCTGGCTATTCGGTGGCAGGGAAGACGGGTACGGCGCAGAAGGTGCGTCCACCGGAGGAGGGCGGGGGGTATTACGAGAAGAATTTTGTTTCGTCATTTGCGGGTTTCTTACCGGCAGAGAATCCGCAGTTATCCATTATAGTGGTGGCGGATGATCCGGGTTTGTATACGGAGAGTGGGCGTAAGATAAAATATTATGGGGGCACGGTTTGTGGTCCTGCATTTAAGGAAATTGCAGAGTTTGCGGTGAGATATTTGCGGATTTCGCCGGAGGGTCGGCGGGTGTATAGGACGCGGATAGAAGAGTGAAGGTTGGTGATTTCATAGCGGCGTTGAATTATCCGGTTAAGGGGGGTGACCCTGAGCGTGAGGTGACGGGTGTGGTGTCTGATTCGCGGATGGTTTTACCGGGTTCGGTGTTTGTTTGCGTGCGTGGGGCGGTGTCGGATGGGCATTCGTTTGCGGAGAATGCTGTAGAGCGGGGGGCGGTTTTGGTAGTGGCGGAGTTAGAGTTGCGGATGCCGGACGAGGTGGGCGTGATGCAGGTTTCGTGTTCGCGGCGGGCTTTAGGGGAGTTGGCGCGGGTTTTTTATGGGCCGGTGGATGAGCAGCTTGGATTGGTTGGGATTACGGGTACGAATGGGAAGACATCAACGTCATTTATGGTTCAGCATTTGTTCCAGCATGCGGGGGTTGAGACGGGGTTGATTGGCACGATTCAGTATGATCTTGGCTCGCGGATTTTACCGGCATCGCGGACGACACCGGAGGCGGATGCGTTATATAGATATGTGGCGGAGATGGTGCAGGGGGGGTGCAAGCGGGCGGTGATGGAGGTCTCCTCGCATGCGATTGATTTGGAGCGGGTGCATGGGTTGATGTTTGAGGTGGTGGTGTTTACGAATTTATCACCGGAGCATCTTGATTATCATCAGGACATGGAGCGTTATTACGAGGTGAAGCGGCGGCTCTTTGAGGGTGTTAAGGCTGGGGTTGGTATGGCTGTGGTAAATGTGGATGATGCGTGGGGTCGTCGGTTGGCAGCGGAACTGGGTCATTCGGTGATACGGGTTGGAGAGGGAGAGGGTGCTACGGTTCGGGCGCGTGATATTGAGGGGGATGCTGAGGGGCTGCGGTTTGAGCTGGTGACACCGTGGGGTGAGGGGCAGGTGCGGTTGTCATTGATGGGTCGTTTTCATGTGGCTAATGCGTTGGCGGCGGTTGCGGTGGCGGGTCATGCGGGGTTGTCGTTCAAACAGATTAAGCAGGGGTTAAAGGGGATGGGTTCAATTCCGGGCCGATTGGAGTTGGTGCGAAGTTTTCGGGGTCGGCAGGTATTTGTTGATTATGCGCATACGCCGGATGCGTTGGAAAAGGTGCTGGAGGCCGTGAGGGTTTGGGTGCGGGGGCGGTTGTGGATTGTATTTGGTTGTGGAGGGGATCGTGATCGGCAGAAGCGGGCTTTGATGGGGGCTGTTGCGGAGCGCTTGAGTGATCAGGTGGTGTTGACGAGTGATAATCCGCGCTCGGAAGAGCCGGCTGAGATTTGTGATGAGATTAAGGTTGGGTGTAATGATGAAAGTCGGATAGAGGTAGTGCTAGATCGACGTGAAGCCATTTATTATGCGATGGGTGCATTGAAGCGGGGTGATGTGTTGCTAGTGGCGGGTAAGGGGCATGAGACCTATCAGGAGCAGAAGGGTACGCTGATGCCATTTGATGACCGAGAAGTGGTGCGGGAGTGGAAACGAACATGATGCGAATTACGGCAGAGGAGATGGCGGTTGTTTGTGATGGTGTTTGGTCGGATGCTGTAGTGGGCGATGGTTTTACGGGCGTGACGCAGGATACACGGAAGATACGGGAAGGAATGTTGTATGTTGCGTTGCGGGGGGAGCAGTTTGATGGGCATGATTTTGTGGGCGAGGCGTTTGCACGGGGGGCTGTGGGGGCTTTGGTTGAGCGGTCGTTTGTGGGCGGAAGTGGGGCGTTGTTGCGAGTGGAGGATCCGTTAGTGGCGTTACAGCAGTTGGGGGCGTTGAGCCGGCAGAAGTGGTCGGGTCGCGCAGTGGGGGTGACAGGTAGTGTGGGCAAGACAACGGTAAAGGAGCTATCGGCGGCGGCAGTAAGTGCAATGGGTGAGGTTCATCGGACGGCGGGGAATTATAATAATCATATTGGTGTTCCATTGACATTGCTGGGGTTGGAGGAGGTGCATGCACTTGCGGTGGTGGAGCTGGGTATGAGCGGGCCGGGAGAGATTGCGCCATTGGCAGGTTGGTTGACGCCGGAGGTGGCTATTTTGACGGATTTGGGGGCGGCGCATCGGGAGCGGTTTGATTCGATGCAGGGTATTGTTGATGAGAAGGCGGAGTTGTTGCGGGCACTGGATGGGAGCGGAACGGCTATTTTGTCGAGGAATGAGCGATGGTTTGAGTATTTGTGTGATCAGACGGATGCGTCGGTGTTAGACGTGGGTCTGGGAGTAGATGCGAGCGTGCGGGGTGATTTGGTGGCAGGAGAGCTAATTGTGGAGGAGGTAGCGTATGTATTGCCGCAGCCGGGGGAGCATATGGCAGGAAATGTATTGAGAGCGATTGGGTTGGGGCGTTCGCTGGGGTTGTCGCATGAGCAGATGGTGGAAGGTTTGAGAACCTATAGGGCTGCACCGATGCGCTGGGAGTGCGTGGAGCGGGAGGGAATTTGCTGGGTGAACGATGCGTATAATGCGAATCCACTTTCGATGCGGGCGTCGTTGAAGACGTTTGGTGAGATGCAGGGGGTGCGGCGGTTTGCGGTGCTGGGGGAGATGCGGGAGCTGGGGGCTGTCGCGAAGGAGGAGCATTTGGCGTTAGCGGATTATGTGAAAGCACTTCGATTGGATGGATGGATTGCGGTGGGTGATTTTGCGGAGCAGATGGCGAGTCGGGGGGGTGGGATCTGTGCGGAGTCGGTTGGAGAGGCGGCGGAGATATTGCGCGCTTGGCTTTCGGAGGGGGATACAGTTTTGTTGAAGGGTTCGAGGGGCTTGAGCCTCGAGCGGGTGTTGGATTTATATTATAAGGATTAAGTATGCTCTATTATTTATCACAGTTTGAATCGGTATTGTCTGAATTACGACTTTTTCAATATATCACGGTGCGGACGTTGGGGGCAGCGGCGACGGGTTTTTTGATGATGCTGTGGATTAGTCCGGGATGGATTCGCCGCTTGCAGCGAATAAATTTTAGTGAGCAGAAAGAGGATGAGCGGGTGGGCGTTGTTCGAAAAGGCAATAAGGTGGGTACGCCGACGATGGGGGGCATCATTATTATTATTGCTACGGCGGTGGCGACCTTGCTGTGGGCGATTCCGACAAACCGATATATGTGGCTGACGTTGGGGACACTGGTGGTGATGGGTGGCATTGGATTTCTGGATGATTATTGGAAGATAAAGCGTAAAAATGGGCTGAGCGTACGCGGTAAATTTTTGGCCCAGTTATTCTGGGCGGGGGTCGTGTTCGCCGTGTTGTGGTTGGATGCTGAGACGCAGCAACGGGTACGGGAATTGATGGTGCCCTTTTATAAGTATCCCGTGTTGGATTTAGGATTGCTTGGGGGCTTCATTTTCTTGGTGCTTGTATTGGTAGGGGCTTCTAATGCGGTTAATTTGACGGACGGACTGGATGGATTGGCGATCGGGTGTACGAATTCGGTGATTGGGGCGTATCTGTTGCTTACGTATGTGGCGGGTCATTTTAATTTTTCTAGTTATCTGCAGGTTCCGTTTGTGCAGGGCAGTGGGGAGTTGACGGTTTTCTGTGGATCTTTACTGGGGGCAGGGTTGGGTTTTTTGTGGTTTAATTGTCATCCGGCAAAGATTTTTATGGGGGATACAGGGAGTCTAGCTTTAGGGGGAGCGGTTGCGATGTTGGCGGTGCTGATTAAGCAGGAGCTTTTATTGATTATCGTTGGGGGTGTGTTTGTGATCGAGGCTGTGAGCGTTATTTTACAGACGAGTTATTTTAAGTATACCCGAAAGCGTTCGGGCACCGGACAGCGGATTTTCAAGTGTGCGCCGTTGCATCACCATTTTGAGCATGTGGAGAAGGAGCGTGCGGTGCAGGAGAATCGATTGCCGCAGTTGGTGGAAACAGTGATTGTTACGCGCTTCTGGATTTTGGGGATTATTTTTGCGTTAATTGGCATTGCGACCTTGAAGATTCGTTAATGAATAGCGGGATTGAATCAGCGATTGTATTAGGAGCGGGACGGAGTGGCCTCGCAGCAGAAGCACTTCTAGTTTCGGAAGGTGTTGCCGTTGTGGTGGTGGATGAACGGACGCATGATGAGGATTCAGTAGAGCGTTTGTGCCGTGAGCGGACGTTTGATCTGGGGGTGGTTAGTCCCGGTTTTTCATTACAGCACCCTTGGTTAAACCGTTTATGTGATGAAGGCGTTATTCTCTGTTCGGAATTGGAGTTGGGCTGGTCGCGGTATGAGGGCCGAACGGTGGCGGTGACGGGATCAAATGGTAAAAGTAGCACGGTAAAGTGGTTAGCAGATGGTTTGGAGCGTTGTGGAAATACAGTGGGATTAGGTGGGAATTATGGGATTCCGGCTTCGACGTTAGCGATGACGCATCAGCGGGCTGATTGGTGGGTGTTAGAAGTTAGTTCGTTTCAACTGGAGACGGTTGAGGCATTTTCACCGGATATTGCAGTGTTGTTAAATGTACGGCCTAATCATTTGGATAGGCATGGGGATATGGAAAGCTATGCGCGGGTGAAAGGGCGTATATTTGGTAGCGAAAGTGTTGCGACTAAGGTGGGAGTTCTGCCGCAGGAGCTTCGGGATCAGTATGCTGTTGAGCTTGATGGAGTGGAGAAGGTTTTGGGGGTGGGTACAGATCCGAAGGCTGATTATATTGCTCGAGAGGGGCGGATTTGGTGTGGAGACCGGTTGGTTTTAGATCTGCGGAATAGTTATTTTGATGCACCACATTGGCTGGGAAGTAGCGCAGTGGCGGTGGCAGCAATAGCGGAGGCGGTAGGGCTAGAGCTAGCTTGTTTTGAGGCGGCAGCGCGGCATTTTGAGGGGTTGGCACACCGTTTTGAACAGGTGGCATGTGTGAGCGGGGTGGTATTTATTAATGATTCGAAGGCAACGAATGTGGCGGCATTAGGCGCGGCGGTCGCATCTTGTGAAGAGGGTGTGAGACTTTTGGCAGGTGGATTATTGAAAGAAGCTGATTTGAGTTTTGTTAAAGAAATACTGGCGAAAAAGGTTCTGAAATTATACGTTTTCGGGAATGCAGCTTTGTCCATGGAGGCTGAATGGGGGTGCGAAATTGCTTGTGCCCGGTTTGGCTCAATGGAAGATGCGTTTGTTGAGGCTTGTCGTGAAGCGGGTGCGGGAGAGGTTGTGTTGCTTTCGCCGGGATGTGCAAGTTTTGATCAGTTTGAGAGTTTTGAGGAACGAGGGAATCGTTTCAAGGCGTTGGTGAGCCGATGGAGTGAAGGAAGGTAGGAGTAGGATATGAGAGTGGATATTTGCAAATATATTATTGGTGTTGTGGGGGTTGGAGCCATTTTGCTTACGCAAGGCTGTATTACCACCGAATCGTTCGGAAGTGGTCGGGGTGCGGGTGCTAAACATAAGGGACCTTGGCGGCATCAGCATCAGGGAAGTGTGACGACATCAAGTGCTATCAGTGGGGCTGGCGTCGTCGCAAGCGAGTCGCTGTATGGTGAAGAGATGTTTGAGCCGATTATTACAACAAGTGAGATGGCGGCGGATGTTCCAGTGGTTAGTGTGCCGAGTGTGACTGCGGCAACCGAAATTTATATCGTGCAACCGGGCGATATGATCTCTCAGCTAGCGGTTGATTTTGATACCAGCTCATCTACGTTGATAGAGATGAATAATCTATCTAATCCGGATGTGTTGTTTGTGGGGCAAGAGTTACGGATCCCGGCGGGTCGAAGTGCGGTAAGTCGTCCGACGGTTTCAACCACGGTAAAGTCTAATGTGGTGCGGGGTGGCACGTATCAGGTTCAAAAGGGCGATACGCTCTCTGAAATCGCGCTGCGGGCAGGGGTTAGTCTTAACGATTTGCGCAGTTTAAATCAGATTCAGGGTGACAGTATTTATGCAGGTCAGGAAATCTATATTCCAAGCTATGGCAAGGTTCCGGCGGTGCGTTCGTCGGGCGCAGAACGTTCACCTGCTTCGTCTTTGTTGAGTGAGCCTGAGTTGGCTCCGCTGGAGGCGTCTCCGGTGTTGGATGCAACGCCGCTTGTGGAAGCAAGTCCGGTTGAGGTGCCGGAAGGTGCGATAGGCGTAGTGCGAGAAGTGCAAGTATATCCGGGCGATACATTGGATGACTTTGCAAGTGATTACAGTATCAGCAAAGCAGAGATTTTACGGGCGAATCCTCAGATAGTTGAGGGAGAACCGTTGAAAGAGGGCTTTACGCTACGCATTCCGTTTAGCGAATAGTAGAAGGGTCGCGCGCCAATGCACCGGACGGTTACGCCGCTGATTACGGTTGTTTTGCTCCTGGTTGCTTTGGGAATGCTGGTGCTGATGAGTGCCAGTTCGGAGCGAAGCAGTGATGCTTCGTATTTCGTAGAGCGGCAGTTAATCTGGCTTGGTATTTCAGTGGTTGCTGCGGTGGTAACGGCGCGAGTAGACTATCGGCTGTATGAGCGGGCGGTTCTGCCGTTAGCGTTGATTTCGATAGGGTTGCTGGTGCTGGTGCGAATTCCTGGCATTGGTAAAATGGTCAATGGTAGTTGGCGTTGGCTTCAAATTGGACCGATGACGATTCAGCCGTCGGAGTTTGCGAAACCGGTTTTTATTATTGTGATGTCATGGTGGCTAGCGCGTAGCATGCGGCGATTGGAGGAGATTCGGTATGGGTTGGTGATTCCTTTTCTGTTGCTGGGCAGTTTTGCGGTGCCGATTTTAGTGGAACCTGATTATGGCACGACATTGTTGGTTTCTGCAGTCGGACTCTGTTTGATGATGATGGCAGGAACGCCCATGCTTCCATTAATGGGTGTGGCGGGAGTTGGCTTGCTAGGTGTGGCTACGTTGATTTTTCAAAATCCGGAGCGGATGGGGCGGATTATGGCGTTTCTGGATCCGCAAGCGCATGAGCAGGGAAAGGCTTGGCAGCTGACTAATTCGTTACGGGCATTTGCGAGCGGAGAGTTATTTGGGGTGGGATTTGGAAATAGTTTTCAGAAATATCACTATTTGCCGGAGGCGCATACGGATTTTATTTTTCCGATTATCGGTGAGGAGTTGGGGTTAATTGCATCACTGCTGGTGGTGTTGATGTATGGGGTGTTGTTTGCGACGGGGATGCAGGTGGCTCGACGAGCGCAGGATCTGTTTGGCCGTTTTTTGGCGCATGGTATTGCGTTGATGATTGCACTACAGGCGTTGATTAATTTTGCGGTGGTGACGGGCTCAGCGCCTACTAAAGGGTTGGCGTTGCCGTTCATTAGTTATGGGGGTTCGAGTATTTTGGCGTCGTCGATCATGTTTGGCATTTTACTGAATATTGCCATTGATGGTGAGCGAGGGCGTTTGCGGAAAAATAAGGGCTTGTTTAAGGATCGGAGTCGGCGGGCGTCATGAGTGAGTCGTTGGGGTATGCGCTATTGGATAGCGGAACGGGGCGCAAGCTGGAGCGTTTTGGTGATGTTATATTGGATCGCCCCTGCGCTCAGGCGGTCTGGGCTCCGCAACATGAGGCGTTGTGGAGCGGTGCGACGGCGCGCTTTGATCGGCGGGCGGGTCTTCAGTGGGAGGGGCGAGATAGATTGCCGAAGGCTTGGCAGGTTGAAGCGGCGGGTGTGCAGATGAAACTGTCGGCTACGGATTTTGGTCATGTGGGTTTGTTTCCTGAGACGTTGGAGATGTGGGATTGGATTCGGTCGAGGTTGCGTGAGGCACAGGCTAAGAGATCGGAGCGGGTTCGTTTCTTAAACCTGTTTGCGTATTCCGGTGGTGCGACATTGGCGGCTGCGCAGGCAGGTGCGGCGTGTTGTCATTTGGATGCTTCTAAGGGGATGGTGGACTGGGCACGGGAGAATGCAGCATTGAACGGATTAGAGGAAGCACCGGTTCGATGGATTGTGGATGATGTACTTAAATTTTTACGGCGGGAAGTAAAGCGGGGCAATCGGTATGATGCGGTGTTGCTGGATCCGCCTTCTTTCGGACGAGGCCGCAAAGGCGAATTGTTTAAGGTGGAGGAGCAGATGCTCAATACGTTGGAATTAGTTCATGAGGTGTTGAGTGAGAATCCTCTTTTCGTGGTATTGACCTCGCATACGCCAGGATTTACGCCTCAGGTGCTGCATAATTTAGTAGAGCAGTTTCATACAACAGGGTTTCATGAGCAGGGTGAAATGCTGTTGCGGGGGGAAGGTAATTGTTATCCGTTACCGAGCGGCACGTGGGCGCGTTGGCTGGAGGCTTGAGGTGGCGACGTATGATGTGAAAGCCCTAGAAGAGCGGATCGTCTATGCGGATAATCATCTATTAGCGGTAAATAAACCGGGGGGAGTGTTGACGCAGGCAAGCGGGCGCGACGAGATTAATCTAGAGGATTGGGCGCGTGAATGGGTTCGAGTGGAGAAGAATAAGCCGGGCGCGGCTTTTTTACATGCCGTGCATCGGCTGGATCGTCCGGTGAGTGGCGTGGTGCTGTTTGCGCGGACGAGTAAAGCATTGAGCCGTTTGAACGAGTCGATGCGGCGTCAGCAGTCAGGCAAACTATATGTGGCTCGAGTGGAGCGGGTACCGGACAAACCATCTGGAGAGTTGGTAGATTTTTTAGTTCATGATCATCATATTGCACGTATTAAAGATGATTCGTATCCAGAGGCAAAACGGGCGGTGTTACGCTATCGTCAGGCTGCGTTATGCGGAGAAGGAGCCTTATTGGAAGTGGAGTTAATAACGGGGCGGTATCACCAGATTCGGGTGCAGCTGAGTGGAATGGGTTGTCCCATTATTGGGGATGCTCGCTACGGTGCAACAGAGGCATTCAACGCAATTGGATTGCATCATCAAAAATTAACACTTGAGCATCCAGTTTTGAAGGAGTCGTTAGAGATTGAGGCTCCCGTGCCAGTCGAGGGGTGTTGGAGCTAGCTTCTTTCGAACCGGGCAATGCTTTCGACGTGGTTGGTTTGGGGGAAGAGGTCGATGGGTATGCATTCGGTTAGTTGATAGAGGTTGTTTTCGGCAAGGGTGGCGCCATCGCGGGCAAGCGAGGCGGGATTGCAACTGACATAGATGATGACGGGCGGTGCAAGTTCGCGCAGCAATTGGATGGCGTTAGGGTGCATGCCGGCGCGGGGCGGGTCGGTGATGACAACGCGGGGCTTACCAAATGCATCAAGTTGGTCCGAAATGGATCGAATGTTTTTCATGTCGAGCTGGAGGAACGAGCAGTTTTCTATTTGGTTGCGTTCGGCATTGGCGCGGGCGTCATGTACGGAGCTTTCTACCAGTTCGATGCCAAGTACTTTCTGGCAGTGTCCAGATGCAAAGAGGGTTATGGATCCGGTGCCGCAGAAGAGGTCGTAGACAACATCCTCTGGTTGCAGTTGAGCGCTGGTAAGTATCTGCTGGTAGAGTATTTCTGCCTGAGCGGTATTGGTTTGAAAGAAGGAGTTTGGGGAGATGCGGTAGGTGTAGGCGCCGAGACGGTCGGAGATATATCCTGCTCCGTGCATGACAAACTCTTTTTCACCGAAGGCGACGGTGTTTTTGGCAGAAGTAGTGCTATTCACAAAGGTGGTCAAGGCGGTGCCGAGTGCATGATTGAGATGATTGGCGAGGGATTGCATAAGAGCTGGTTGATGAGTGGTGGTAACAAGATTGACCATAAGTTCACGGGTATGCCCGGCGTGGCGTACTACGAGATTTCGGAGCTCACCGGTGTGAGTATGAGTGGAGTAAATGGGAAGTTTTTCGCGGTGTTGGAGGCAAAATTCTCGGGTGAGGTTAAGTACCTTATTCATTTCGGCGGTGGCAAGATGACAGGTATCGATGTCGATTGCCTTGGCAAATCGTCCGGGAGCATGGAAGCCGAGCGCAAAGTCGACCGGTTTTTCCAGTGTCTCGGGAGGCTGTTGCATCTCTTCGAGGGTTAAGTAACGTAGGTCGGTAAACGAGAAATCAACTTTGTTACGGTAGTGGTAGATTTCATTTGCAGGGATGCAGGGCTTACAGTTGACGGTATTGAAACCGCCGATATGGTGAAGAGCATCGCTTACCTGTTTCTGTTTTAGCCGAAGCTGTTCGGGATAGTTCATGTGTTGCCATTTACAGCCGCCGCAGGTGCCAAAGTAGCTGCAAACGGGTTCGATACGTGTGGGCGCTGGTGAGAGCACTTCGGTTAGGCGGGCGACGAGATATTGCTTTTTGATTTTGATGATTTCGGCTTCCACGTGATCGCCAACGGCAATGGTGCCTTGGACAAAGACACTCATGCCGTCGTCTAATTTTCCGTAGCATTGGTTTTTATCAGCCAAATCAGAAATTATGAGCTGTATGCGTTGTAATTTTTTATACATGGTGTCGAAACGTATACATTGTGTAACTGATAGGCAATGTTCTCTTTACCTCATCAGTTGATGTCGTTATAAAAATTGAAAGTTAAGGAGTTGTGTTATGGCAGAGGGTTTGTTGGATCTTGATGGTGCATCATTTGATGAGGCGGTAAAGAGTGGAAAAGTATTGTTGGATTTTTGGGCGCCGTGGTGTGGTCCGTGTAAAATGCAGACGCCGATCTTAGAAAAAGTAAAAGCAGAAGTTGGAGATACGGCAACGATAGCGAAAGTAAACGTCGATGAGAATCCGGATCTAGCGGCTAAATTTTCTGTCCGCTCTATTCCAACACTGCTGTTGCTGGAAGATGGTGAGCTGAAAGAGACGATGGTAGGACTAAAGCAGAAGGCGGAACTGGTGGCCTTGTTAAACGGTTAGTCTACGTTGAAAAATCTGTACCTGATGAAGGGGCTGATGTATTAATCAGCCCTTTTTCTTTGAACGCAAGATAGAGATTGCGCCCCAGCCATGCGTCGGTTGCGGCGTATTTTTTTTGTCCATCGGAGAGCTCTTTTTTAGCCCAGTTGGAGACCTGCTCTTTTTTGGAGATCCGAAAACCGAAGAGAAGGGCAGTGAGGGCGCGTAGTCCGAGGTTTTTAATGTTGGCGGCTTCGGCAATGGTAGCTAGTTCGACAAACCCGTTGGCTTCAAAGGGAGTTAGTTGTTTGAGTTCGTCTACGTCTCTTTTTAAAGCAACGCCAACTTTTAGAATGTCGGGTCGACTCAATAGCTGAATCAGTTTTGGAGTGAGGGTGCATTGGTGTAGTTGGAAAAGGTATACGGTTTGAGAACTTGCCAGCTGAAGAAGTGCGGGTAAATAGTATTCGCCTTTTCGGAAGCTCGGGCGTGTTTCTGTATCAAACCCGAGGAGTGTTTCTTGAAGAAGCTCCTGCGCAGCTTCCTCGGCTTGTTCGGGGGTTTTGCAGGTTACAATAGGCCCTTCGTAGGCCTGCATGGATAGCTCGTTGATTTCGGCTTTGGAAATTTCTTTTTTTTCGGGGTAGAGCATCATGAATTTTCTTTCTGTATTTGGGCTGCTTCCCGCCAACGTTCGACGACCCAGAGGGATTGCTTGGCGAGACCCATGAGTATTTTGGTGTCGGGGACGGTGAGTTTCCCGCGATTAAAGATGCGGCGGAGACCCATCATCATATGATCGAGTTTCTGGTCGTGCGTAAATTCGGTTTGAATCATCATTTCCCGCCAAAGGGTAAACATGCGTTCGCGAAGCTGGGCGTCGGCTTCGTCGGCTTTTTCGGTGGGTAGTTCGAAGTCGGCAACAGCTTGGAAAAGTTGGTAGCAGCAGACCATAACTGCGTGAGAGAGGTTGAGGGAAGAGTAAAGCGGGCTGGTAGGAATGTGGATAATATGAGTACAGAGGGCTAATTCCTCGTTAAAGAGTCCTTTATCTTCGCGGCCAAATAGGAGGGCGATGCGGTGATGTGCAGCACTTTCTAAGGCGGTAGGTGCGAATTCAGCGGGCGTAAGAGCGGTGTCGCGGTAGAAACCAGTGCGGGCGGAAGTGCCTGCAACGAGGGTGCAGTCGGCGATTGCTTCTTCCAGCGTGTCAAATGTCTTTCGGGCGGCCAGTTGAGGGCGGGCATTACAGGCGAGTTTTTCGGCTTCGTTCCAATCGGTATCGGGACGGGGGTTGACAACAGCTAAGTCGGTGATGCCGTTGTTGTTGATGGCGCGGCAGACTGCACCGATATTGCCACCGATCATGGGTTCGACAAGTATGACACGTATATTATCAAGCAGCTGCATTTTCAAAGTCCCGGAGAAGTTGGATTTCTTGTTTCCAGATGGAAGTGTCAATGGTTTCAAGTATAAGCGGTATTTCGTCAAAACGGGGATCTTGTGCGATGTACTTAAAGGCATCGATTCCGATTTCACCTTTGCCGAGGCTGTGGTGGCGATCGACGCGGCTGGCGAGTTCTTTTTTGGAGTCGTTCAGGTGCATGCCGCGTAGCCATTGGAACCCGACAACGCGATCGAATTCAGCAAAGACGGCTTCTGTGCTAGCGGCGGTGCGTAAGTCGTAGCCGCCGGCGAAGGCGTGACAAGTGTCGATGCAAATGCCGACACGGTTTTTATCTTCAACTTCGTCGATGATAGCGGCGAGGTGTTCGAAGCGGAAGCCGAGGTTGGACCCTTGTCCAGCGGTATTTTCGATAACGGCGGTAACGCCGGTTGTGTGATCGAGAGCTATGTTTATCGATTCGGCGATAAGGCGTAGGCAGGTTGCTTCGTCGATCTGTTTGAGATGGCTACCGGGGTGAAAGTTCAGTTGGTTAAGGTTGAGTTGTTCACAACGTTTCATTTCGTCATTGAAGGCATCGCGGGATTTCTGGAGTTTTTCGGTTTCGGGGTGCCCGAGGTTGATGAGATAGCTGTCGTGGGGGAGGATATGGTCGAGGCTGATGTTGTGTTCGTGACAGGCGTTATGAAAGGCTTTGATTTCGCTTTCTTCTAGAGGTTTTCCGACCCATTGGCGCTGGTTTTTAGTAAAAAAAGCAAAGGCATCTGCTCCGATTGCAGCGGCATTTATGGGTGCGTTAGATACACCGCCTGCAGCGCTTACATGGGCTCCAATTCGTTTCATACACTATTTCTCCTTCCTTGTAGGTGGCAGTAAAGCACAGTAGTCAGAGGTTAAAAAGAGTTCTTGGAAAGGTATCTGATGTGTAGCAGGTGATGATAAGATTTGTATGGCACCTATATTTTTGTGGCAAATAATGTTGTTTCACCTGCATAGCAGAATTAATCTGCCGCCTTGCGATTTAGAAAAAGCGCCGCGTAAAACGGTTTCAGAAAAAGGACGAGCTATATGGACTTGGCAAAGCAAGATTGGCTGGACGCACTGGATGATCTGATTGAAAGCGAGGGTGCTGATCGGGTTAAGGAGATTTTGGGTGATCTGCAGCTCTCTGCGTATCGCAAGGGTATTCGACTCTCGTTTTCGGCTAATACGCCATATGTTAATACGATTCCAGCAAATCAGCAGGTTCCTTATCCCGGAGATCGTGAGATGGAGCGGCGGATCAAAAGTTTGATTCGATGGAACGCGATGGCAATGGTGGTTCGGGCGAACCGTGCGAAAGATGGCATCGGTGGACACATTTCAACCTATCAATCTATTGCGACTCTTTATGAAGTGGGCTTTAACCATTTCTTCCGGGGTAAGACGGAAGATTTTCCGGGTGATATGGTTTATTTCCAGGGGCACTCCTCACCGGGCGTGTATGCACGGGCATATCTCGAGGGGCGTTTGACAGACGATCATTTGAGTAACTTCCGGCAGGAGTTGAATGATAAACCGGGTCTTTCATCCTATCCGCATCCCTGGTTGATGCCGGATTTCTGGCAATTCCCGACCGTATCGATGGGGCTGGGACCTATCTCCGCAATTTATCATGCTCGCTTTATAAAATATCTAGAAGATCGAGGTCTTCGAGAGCGCACGAATCAACGTGTTTGGGCGTTTCTCGGTGATGGTGAGACAGATGAACCGGAGACGTTGGGAGCCATCAACTTGGCAGCCCGAGAGAAGTTGGATAATTTGACGTTCATTGTTAACTGCAACTTGCAACGTTTGGATGGTCCGGTTCGTGGTAACGGAAAAATTGTACAGGAGTTGGAGGCGTCTTTCCGGGGAGCGGGTTGGAACGTGATCAAAGTCCTGTGGGGCGATGACTGGGATCCGCTGTTTGAGAAGGATGAGCATGGCGTATTGGCTCGCCGGATGGGCGAAGTGGTCGATGGACAATATCAGAAGTATACGGTCGAAAGTGCTGAATATGTAAGAGAGCATTTCTTTGGGGCTGATCCGGAGCTGGCAGAAATGGCAGCAGGATTATCTGATGATCAGATCAAGCGGATGCGGCGTGGTGGGCATGATCCGGCTAAGGTTTTTGCGGCCTATCAAAAGGCGGTCGATACCGAAGATCGTCCGACAGTCATTTTAGCGAAAACAGTTAAGGGCTATGGTCTAGGGGCTGCGGGTGAAGGTCAGAACATCACACATTCGCAGAAAAAACTTGGAGAAGAGGCGCTACGCGAGTTCCGTACGCGCTTCGGGTTGCCGATTTCGGATGAAGACATTGATGATGTTCCGTTCTATCGTCCGGATGAGGATTCACCAGAGATGAAGTATCTGCTGGAGCGTCGACAAGATTTGGGTGGTTATGTGCCGCAGCGTCGTACGGAATATGTGCCAGTGGAAATGCCGGCTGATAAGATTTTTGAGGAATTTAACGAAGGCTCGGATCGTGAAGTTTCAACGACGATGGTATTTGTCCGTATTCTGAGCAAAATTCTAGCGGATAAGAATATTGGTAATCTTGTGGTGCCGATCGTGCCAGATGAGGCGCGGACATTCGGAATGGATGCGCTGTTCCGTCAGGTGGGTATCTATGCACACACTGGCCAGCTTTATGAACCGGTAGATGCGGATAACTTGCTATTTTATAAAGAAGCGGAAGATGGGCAGATTCTTGAAGAGGGAATCACAGAAGCCGGTTCGTTTGCTTCGTTTGTGGCGGCGGGTACGGCGTATGCTAACCACGGCATTAATACGATTCCGTTCTACACCTACTACTCGATGTTCGGCTTCCAGCGTATTGGTGACATGGCATGGCTTGCAGGAGACTCACGCTGTAAAGGATTCTTGCTGGGCGCCACTGCGGGTCGAACTACCTTGGCGGGCGAGGGCTTACAGCATCAGGATGGTCATGGGCATGTGATGGCATTGACGATTCCGAACATGATGGCATACGACCCAGCGTTTGCGTATGAATTGGCTGTTATCATTAAAGACGGTATTCGTCGTATGTATGTGGAGAACGAGCAGCTGTTTTACTACGTAACGTTGATGAACGATAATTATGTTCAAGCAGCAATGCCGAAAGGTAGCGAAGAGGGAATTCTCAAAGGGATGTATAAGTTCCGTGATCATAAGAAAGCCCAAGCGCAAATTCTGGGTAGTGGTGCGATTCTGCCCGAAGCGATTAAAGCGAGTGAGTTGCTCGAAGAGACCTATGGAGTGGCAACCAATATTTGGTCTGTCACGAGTTATAAGTGTCTTATCGAAGATGTTCAAGATGCAGAGCGTGAGCAGATTCGAAACGGCAAGGATGTGAAACCCTATTTTGCTACCTGTCTGGAGGGAGAAACCGGACCTGCCATCGCGGCGTCAGACTACCTGAAGCTAATGCCGGGAGTGCTAGCACAGCATGCGCCGAATGGTTTAACTTCGTTGGGAACCGACGGATTCGGCCGAAGCGATGATCGTTCGGCACTGCGTGAGCATTTTGAAGTGGATGCCAATGCGATTGCGTGGTCGGTGCTTGCCTCGTTGGCAGCAAAAGGGGAGTATGCACAGGACAAATTGAAAGCAGCCCGCACTGAGTTGGGCATTGATTTGAATAAACCTAATCCGTTGGGAGAGTAACGTTATGGCGATTGAATTTAAGCTGCCTGAACTGGGCGAAAATATTGAAGGCGGAGACGTGGTCAGCGTCCTCGTCAGCGAAGGCGATAGCGTGAGCGAGGGCCAGTCGATTTTAGAGATAGAAGCCGGTAAAGCCAGTATGGAGATTCCCTCTCCGGCGGCAGGAACCATTAGTAAATTACTGGTGGCGCAGGGCGATACTGTAAGTGTCGGTCAGCATGTGCTGACATTGGATGCAGACGCAGCGGCCGCACCTGCAGAGAAAGTTAAAGAAGAACCCGTTAAAGAGGAAGCACCTAAAGCGGAGGAGCCT
>CAXGYR010000013.1:0-27428 GCA_964014015.1 uncultured Kiritimatiellaceae bacterium | reverse complement strand
CGCCGTTAAAATTGAACCCGCCTACAGCGGCCTAAGCGTCCACGTCACCGACGCCTCCCGTGCCGTCACCGTTGTCCAATCCCTTCTCACCCAAGACATCGCCTACCGCCGTGCCATCCGCACCGAATACAACGCCCTCCGCGAATCCCACGCCGCCTCCCAAGAAAAACGCACCTTCCTCACCCTCGAAGCCGCCCGCGAAAACAGCCTCCCACTCGACTGGAAAACCTACACCCCCCCCACCCCCACGTTCACCGGCATCCGCAACCACACCGCCACCCTCGAAGAACTCGTCGACTACATCGACTGGATGCCCTACTTCTGGACCTGGGATATACACGGCCCCTACCCCGACATGCTCGAACAAGAAGGCGAACTCGGCGACCGCGCCCGCGAAGTTCTTCACGACGCAAAACAGCTCCTCGAACGCATCGTCAACGACAAGCTCTTCACCCCCAGCGCTGTCCACGGCTTCTTCCCCGCCCATCGCAACGGCGACGATATCACCGTCTACGACCCCAACCAAAACCCCACCGCAACCTTCCACTTTCTCCGGCAGCAAATGGAGAAAAACGACAAAACCCCCAATCGCTCCCTCGCCGATTTCTGCGCACCTATTGACAGCGGACTCACCGACTACATCGGCGCCTTCGCCGTCACCGCCGGTCCCGAAGTAAACGAGATCGCCGCCACCTACCGCGCCGACCACGACGACTACAACTGCATCCTCGTCCAAGCCCTCGGCGATCGCCTCGCCGAAGCATACGCCGAGCTTCTCCACGAAAAAACCCGCCAAGACTGGGGATATGGACAACATGAAAACCTAACCGTCGCCGACATGATCAAAGAAAAATACCAAGGCATCCGCCCCGCCCCCGGCTACCCCGCCTGCCCCGACCACACCGAAAAACAAACCCTCTTCAACCTACTCAACGCCACCGAACACACCGGCATCAGCCTCACCGAAAGCATGGCAATGACCCCTGCCAGCTCCGTCTCCGGGCTCTACTTCTCCCATCCCCAATCCCGCTACTTCCCCCTTGGTCGCATCGACCGCCAGCAAGCCGCCGACTACGCCACCCGCAAAGGTTGGTCTCTCGAAACAGTTGAAAAATGGCTCGCCCCCAACTTAGGATACGATCCATGAGCCTACTCGAAAAACTGCAAACCCAGCCCCTCGTCGGCGACGGCGCCATGGGTACCATGCTCTACAACCAAGGCATCTTCATCAACACCTGCTACGAACAGCTATGCCTATCCCAACCCGATCTCATCCGCGACCTCCACCAACAATACGTCAATGCCGGTGCCGATCTAATTGAAACCAATACCTTTGGTGCCAACCGCATCAAACTCCAAGCCCACGGTCTCGCCGATCAACTAGAAGCCATCAATCGCGCCGCCGTCCAACTCGCCCACCAGACCAAACAAGACCACACATATATCCTCGGCTCCATCGGCCCCCTCCTCACCTCCGACCAACTCTTCACCGACCGCCACACCCACGAACTCGAACAACTTTTTCACGAACAGATGAGCATTCTCGCCGAAGAAAAAATTGACGCCTTTCAGCTCGAAACCTTCACCCACGTCGACGAAGCCGAACTCGCCGCCACGATAGCCAAAACCTACAACCTCCCCGTCCTCGTCTCCGTCACCGTAGGCAAAGACGGTGAAACCCGTCGCGGAGAAACCATCGAACAGATTATTCGCCAACTCGACGCCTCCCCCGCCGTCGACACACTCGGCATCAACTGCGGCCTTGGCCCCGCCGCCGCCTTCAGCATCGCCGAACGCGCCCTACCGCTCACCCAAAAACCCTTCACCGTCAGCGCCAATGCTGGACTCCCCCAAGAAGTCGACGGCCGCCTCATCTACATGTCCACCCCCGAATACTTCAGCGAATACGCCAAACGCCTCATCGAACTCGGCGTCCGCCTCGTCGGCGGCTGCTGCGGCACCACCCCCGACCATATCAGCACCGTGGCCAAACAGATCAAATCCCTCACCGGCGTCAAACAGCACATCCAAATTACGCAACATCAACAACAAGAAACACCCCCCGTCACCGTCATCCCAACCGCCGAAAAATGCCGCTTCGCCGCTAAACTCAAAGCCGGTGAAAAAGTAACCTCGGTCGAAATAACCCCACCCCGCTCCATCGACCTACAACCCATGCTCGACAAATGTCAGCAATGTCACGATGCCGGCATCGATGCCATCAACATCCCCGACGGCCCACGCGCCAGCGCCCGCATCTCCCCCATGGTAGCTGCCCTCGCCGTAGAACGCGAAATCGGCATCGAAACCGTCCTCCACTACTGCTGCCGCGACCGCAACCTCATCGGCATGCAATCCGATTTACTCGGCGGCTACGCCGGCGGCCTACGCAACTACCTCATCGTCACCGGCGATCCCCCAAAACTCGGCGACTACCCCGACTCCACCGCCGTCTTCGATGTCGACGCAGTCGGCCTCGCACAAGTCGTCACCAATCTCAACCACGGTATCGACGTCGGTGGGAATCCCGTAAATCCCCCCACCGGCATCCTCATCGGTGTCGGCGCCAACCCTTGCGCCGTCGAACCCGAGCGCGAGCTAACCCACTACCTCAACAAAATCAACGCCGGTGCCGAATACGCCATCACTCAACCCATCTTCGACGCCGACGCCCTCCTACGCTTTCTCGATGCCGCCGACGCCCGAGGTGCCACCATTCCCGTCGTCGCCGGCGTCTGGCCCCTCGTCAGCTACCGCAACGCCCAGTTTCTAAAAAACGAAGTCCCCGGTGTTGAAGTACCCGATGCCCTTCTCGAGCGCATGAGCCACGCCAAATCCAAAGAGGATGGACGAGCACTCGGCATTGAAATCGCCCGCGAAATTCGCGATAAAATCGCCGACCGCGTCGCCGGTTTCCAAGTCTCCGCCCCCTTCGGCATCGTCGACCTCGCCCTACAGGTACTGGATTGATTCCACTTCCGCCACAGATCGAAGTGACAAACCTCATCACCTTCCAAGAAGGCAACAAAACCTTTCAGGCCACCCACAAAACGCATACCGCCTGGCTCGCCATGCGCAGTGCCGCCCAACATGATGGTATTGAGCTCATTCTCGTCTCCGCCTTCCGCTCCATTCAACGGCAACAAGAACTCGTTCAAGCCAAACGCGAACAAGGTATTCCAGATGATGAAATCTTTCGCGTACTCGCCCGCCCCGGCTTCAGCGAACACCACACCGGACGCGCCCTCGATCTCCATACGCCCCACTCCGCCCTCCTACAAGAAGAGTTCGAAACCACCCCCGCCTTTCAATGGCTTTCCCAACACGCCCACACCTTCCTCTTCCACCTCAGCTACCCCCGCAATAACCCCTACGGTATCATCTACGAACCTTGGCATTGGTGCTTCAATTCTCCCTAAAACAGTTGTAGGAATATCAGCGTAGGAGCGTCTCATGAAAACAACACGCATTAGATTTATAATCACTCTTAGTCTTATTTCGTTCTGCGTCCACTCCGTATCCGCAGAACGCCTATTAGATTCAACCCTCAAAAACATCGAGATCAACCCCATCACCCAACTTCCTGAACCCATTCTAACCTTCTTAAAAGATTATAAGCACCCCATTGCGAGACAATCACATGAGCCATAAAAAATATAGATGGGGCATCATCGGCTGCGGACTCATCGCCCCCCGTTTCACCAAAGACCTCCTAGAGAGCGAAGAAGGAACCGTTGTCGCCGCCGCCTCCCGCTCCCCCCGACGCGCTAAGCACTTTCAACAAATCACCCGTGTTCCCAATATCTACACCTCCTATAAAGCCATGCTCGAACAAGAAAAACTCGACGCTGTCTACATCGCCACCAGCCACAACTTTCATGCCGAAAACGCACGCCTCTGCCTCGAGCACAACCTTCCCATACTCGTCGAAAAAGCCTTCACCCAGAACGCCCGCCAAGCCGAGGAGATCATCACCCTCGCCCGCCAGAAAAACCTCTTCATGATGGAAGCCATGTGGACACGCTTCTGTCCCGTCGCACTCCGTGTTCAGCAACTCCTCGCCGAACAAGCCATCGGGGAAATCCAACAATTTCACGCCAACTTCTGCTGCCACATGCCCCCCTTCAGCAAAAAAATGATGCCTTGGAACCGCATGTACTCCCCCCGTCTCGCCGGCGGCGCTCTTCTCGACATCGGCATTTACCCCATCGCCTACAGCCGCATGATCTTTGGCGAACAACCCGCCACCATCACTAGCTCCGCCCAAAAAAGCTGGACCGGCGTCGACACCACCTCCCACTACCACTTCACCTATTCCACCGGCGCCGAATCCATCATGCAATCCAGCTTCACCCACGCCGGTTCCCGCGACGCCCGCATCACCGGCTCCACCGGACGCATTCTCATCCCCAGCTTTCACTCAGCCGACCAACTCATCCTCAAACAGGACAACCAACCCGACGAGCACATAACCTGCGACACACCCAGCTTCCAATATCAAATTCGCGAGGTACACCGGTGCCTACAAAACAACCTCTCCGAAAGCCCTCTTATGCCGCTCGATGAAACCCTACAAACCATGCAGCTGCTCGATACCATTCGCCAGCAATGGAACCTCACCTATCCCGGCGATTAAACCTACTTAAAAAAAGAACCAATTAGGCTTCAAAAAGCCTCCCAAATTTTTTACACAATTTCAGCCGTTGTTATGTGGAGAAAGGTTTCTCCATGATCCAAATTCTCCGTCAAATCATCCTACCCCTGACCCTCTTGATCTCCACAGCAACCGCCACAACCAACACCCTGAACCGCACCCAATTCACCGACATGGTTCTCCACGCCCTCCGCACCGAATGGAGCTTTGAAACCTCTCGCATCGACGTCGAAATTCGCCAACTCGAACTCGACAGCTCCCGTCAAAATTACGCTAACTGGAAACTAAACCTCGATGCTGAATACACCTTTGAAGACACCGACCGCTACCGTCACTCCATCAATCAAAATAATAAACTTACTTTCTCCTCTTTCGAACGAACCGCTCACGACCGCTCCGTCGGTCTCGAAGCTACCAAACGCTTTCTTTGGAACCCTGCCTCTCTCTCATTAGCTGTAGACCGAGCCCTTCCACATGACCAATACAGTGACTACAATACCCATGAAAACTCCACCCGCTATCAAGCCAACCTAAAATACCCCCTACTCAAAAAAGATGGAAACGCTGAAAACCTCAAAACCTACCAACGCAACATCTGGGATTTGCGCGACAAACAGCTCTCCTTCGCCGAAGCACAGGAAGACTTCCTCGACGACCGCCTAAACGACTTTTTCGATGCCATTCGCTTCCAACAGCAGTGCCAGCTTAGTCGCGCCCATCTCCATCAACTCAACCAGCTACAACCCCGATCCGCCGATACCAACCGCCTTACCCTTGCTCAGCTCCAACTCGAACAACAACTGACCGAACAACAGACCCGTCTAGACCGCACCCGCCAAGAGCTCGCCACCCTCCTCCAACAACCCGAACTCATCCAAACCACGTTCCATGCCAACCTCCATCACCATAGACCTCTCATCCAAGCCCTCATGCCCCACCTAAAAAAATATAACCGCGACCTGCTACGCCTTGAAACCGACCGTCAACTCAAACAGATTGACCTCGCTTACTACGCCAACCGTACGCTTCCCAAACTCGACCTTCAATTCGCCATTGAGCACCTCGATAAAGCCAGCCAAACCAAAACCGCTAACACGCTTGAGGATCGAACCGACTACGGCGCAGGTCTCACCTTCTCCATGGCCCTATTCGAACCCATCACCGACCGCACCGAACTCCGCAAATCCCGTCTCCAGCTACGCAAAATCCAAATCAACTACCACGACCGCCTTCGCACCCTGCTCGCCGAACTCACCGCCCTCAATCAATCCCTACCCCGTACCGAAAAAAGCCTAGCCGACTATCAAGACCTCATCCAAAAAGCCATCGACAGTCACCGCGAAATTGACCAGCAATACCAAGATCAGAGTCAATCTATCGAAGAGCTCCTCCGCGCCATCGAACGCGAATACACCATACGCCACGACCACCTGGACGCCGCCATCGACTACCAACGCGACCTCCTCGATTACGACAACCTACTCGACCGCCTTCTCCCAAAACAAAAAGAGCCGCGCTAAACAACGCGGCTCCATCAATACCAACTGTTCAGAACTACTCTTTTTCGCACGAACCTGATGAACAGCTCGTTTCACATCCAGCTTTGCAGCACTTGCCTTCATCACCACAGCAGCTGCCGCAACCCTCTTTGCAATCGCATCCTGTCAACGCAATTGCGATGAGTCCTAGTACAAACACACTCATTATTTTTTTCATACTATCACCTCCAGTTCTGTTTACTCTGCCACGCTACGCATACGAGATCAAGTGTGTAACATCTTATCATGCCATCGCACTGTAGGTGCACTCTTCCACGGGTTTGGATTGCCACCTGCTCGCCCACCCACTACGTTGATGAAAAGGAGAGATCATGGAACTTTCAGACGAACAAAAAGAGCTTTTCGCCTCCTATCGGGTCGGCGACACCCAATACCAACTAGCTGGAGGAGAAGCCGGCTGCTTCAAACTCGCCAACGATTTCTACGATCAAATGCAAGCCTTAGAGGAGACCCAGCACATTCTCTCCCTACATCCGAATGACCTTGAAGAGTCTCGCGACAAACTCGCCCGCTTCCTCTGCTTCTACATGAACGGCCCCCACCTCTATCAGGAAAAATACGGCAACATCCAGCTCGGTGCCGCTCACGCCCACATCCCCATCGGCAGTGCCGAACGCGATGCCTGGCTCTTCTGCATGGCACGCGCCCTCGAGATGCAGCCGTGGGATCAAAACTTTAAAGAGTTCCTCTTCATACGCTTTCAAACCCCCGCGCACCGCATCCAGAACCGACCTTAGTCAAAAAACTGTGCCACGGCACGGTCGAGTCGACGGACCACCTCATCCCGGCCCAGAACCTCTAGTACCGGACAGAGATCCGGCCCTCCCTGCTCACCTGAAATGCAGATCCGTAACGGTGGCATGACCGCCCCAAAACCTTTGCCACTGCTCTCGACATAGTCATGCAACAGACGATCCAGTGTTATTGCATCAAAGGATGCAACCTCCAATAGAAGCCCACGCAACTCCGCTAGCGTCTCTTTCACGCCATCTTTCAGCAGCTTTTTTGAAACCGCTTTCTCGTTATACGCATAATCATCCAGCAGCAAAAAACGACTCAACGGCGCAATCTCCGCTAGCGTCTTCACCCGTTCCCGAATCAGCGGAATCACCATATCCAGCTGTTCTTCCGTTGCCGGAATTTCCGCCGCGCTCAACGCTTCCTGCGTTGCCGAACGAAACGAAGCATCCGAAAGCTGTAGGATATATTCATAATTCATCCAGCTTAACTTTTTCAAATCTACCTGCGCAGCCGATGACTGACAGCGCTCTAATACAAACGCCTCAACCATCTCATCACGGCTCATAATCTCCCGATCATCTCCCGGCGACCAACCCAGCAGAGCCAGATAGTTAAATAGCGCCTCGCCTAAAAACCCATTCGCCCGAAAATCACCCACAAACGCATCGCCGTCCCGCTTCGAATACGGCTTTCCTTGCCCGTTCACGATCATTGGCAAATGCGCAAAAATCGGCACCTCTGCCCCCAGCGCCTCGTATAACGCTATGTGTCGATATGTATTTTCAATATGATCATCCCCCCGAATCACATGCGTAACCCCCTGCTCAATATCATCCAATACATTTGCCAAATGAAACACCGGCGTTCCATTTGACCGGACAATCACAAAGTCCTCCATATTCTCTGACGCTTTCGTCAACGTACCCTTGATCGCATCATCAAACGAAATCGCCCGTCCCGGCATTCGAAACAGGACACACTCCCCTGCACCCGCGCCTCCCTTCTCCGCCCGATACGCCAAACCTGACTCAATCAACCGCTCCGCTGCCGCCAAATGCGCCTCCATTCGCGTGCTCTGATATAACGGCGCCTCATCCGCCTCCAGCCCCAGCCACTCCATCGCCCTCAGCAGCGTCTCAATCGCCTCCGGCGTTGAACGCTCCCGATCCGTATCCTCCACCCTAAGCAGAAAGGAACCTCCGTGATGCCGCGCAAACAGCCAGTTATAGATCGCTGCCCGCATGTTTCCAATATGAACATGTCCGGTTGGACTCGGTGCAAATCGTGTACGAACTATCATGATGTTCTCCTCAAAAAATAAACCGGTATGAAATATTCAAGACCCTTGGTCGTTATATACCATAATGCTCAAAATACCAAAAAAACCTATCTTTTTACTAGATACGCTCTCGACTTATCAGTCTATAATGCTAGCCAGCATGATAAAATCAATGGTCATCTTAATAATCAGTTGTTTGACTCTCTTTCTAACTAACACAGTTGCAGCAAGAACCATCCAATTCGAAGAGGAAATATTACCCATTCTTCAGGAAAAATGCTGGAGTTGTCACAGTAGCCGAAACAAGGAACCGAGCGCTGGACTTTTGCTCGACACCCCCGAACAACTGATGAATGGTAACGAATATGGCCCTGTCATCACCCGTATGCTCCCCGATGAAAGCGTATTGGTTGAACGAATCGAGCTTAAACCCAGCAAGCGCGGCATCATGCCCCCAACCGGCAAGGGCGATCCCTGCTCTCCAAAACAGATCGCCCTTATTCGGGAATGGATCAAGCAAGGTGCTAAAACTGGAGACTGGAAAGGGTTTGAAAAACCAAAACGCGAATATCAACCCAAAGACCAAAGCAACAACTCCCCTCTTTCAAATGAACAATATGGAAAGAACGACAAAAACCCCGGACTCGATCTCACCCCGATGCCCGTTCACAACATGCGCATCTCCCACAGTCTCATTAAATCCAAAGCCAACCAGATCGATAAAATTATCGCTAGACATCGCGCCAGCCTAGGCGCCAAAAATCAAGTACCGGCAAACGACCGAATTTTTCTTCGTCGAGCCTACCTCGAAATCGTTGGACGGATTCCGACCCTCCAAGAATCCATGCAGTTCCTATCCTCCACCAAGCAGAATAAACGCATGCTGCTAATCGATCAACTCATCGCCAGCGAAGGCTATGTCAGCCACTGGTTTCACTTTTGGGCCGACCTGCTCAAAGTCGACTCGTCCAAAGGCAATCAAGTTGCAAACGTCTATTATGCTGACTGGCTCAAACGAGCTCTTCGCTCCAACATGCCCTATAACCAACTTGTACAAGAGTTAATCACCGCTACCGGCATGGCTCACCAAAACGGCGCTACCGGCTGGATTGCCAGCGACCAGAACATGAAACCCGATCACATGGCCAACACGGTTCAAGCCTTTATGGGCGTGCAAATTCAATGTGCCCAGTGCCATGACCATCCGTTCGACCGCTGGAATCAGTTTGAATTTCAAAGCATGGTCTCCTACTACGCCGGCGTACAATACAACATACGCGGCGGCAACCAGGTCTTTTTAAACCGTGCCCGTGCATCCGGCATAGATAAACTACCCCAAAAGCAAGACCGTTTCTTTAGACAGCTAGGACAACAATATACACTCTCAATTTGGGAACCTCAATTTAACCGCTGGCACACCCTACCCAACGACTACCAATATGCCGACGCCAAGCCGCGCCAGCAGCTTCGCCCCGCCGTCATGTTTGGCGAACAACCACATATTGACGGTAGTCCCCGAGAAGCCTTTGCCGAATGGGTCACCTCCAACGAAAACGAATTTTTTGCGCAATCCATTGCCAACCGACTCTGGAAGCAGCTCATGGGTGTAGGGCTTATCGAACCAATTGACGAAATCAAATATCACACCGATCCCGCCGTACCAGAAATGCTCGACTTCATCAGCGACATGATCGTCACCTTCAACTACAACCTCAAAGATGTCCTCCGCGTGCTCTACAACACCCGCACGTGGCAAATGGAAACACGCACCGACGATCTCCCCGAAGACTACACGCAATACGCATACGACGGACGACCACTCATGCGAATGACTGCCGAACAGATGTGGGACTCCATCGTATCCCTCGCCATCGTAGATCTCGACGAACGCAAAGGACACGGCTCCAAATACGTCACCGATGAATACAAAAAAAAGCTCGAAGACATCTATCTAATGCCCATTGAAAAACTCGTTAAAACCTACGACGAAACGTTCATCGACAACTTCCGAGAGGAGACCAGAAAAGAGAACCGAAAAGCGTATGAACTCTATATGAAAGATGCCAACGGAGAGCGCCTAAAAGATCACAACGGTCGACCTCTGCGCGAAACCAAAACCTACTCCTACTTCAACTTCGGAACCTGGAGTAATGATCACATGACCGATCCTCGCTGGAGAGGCATGGAACGCGGTCTCGTACGTGCCAGTGAGCTACCCTCCCCAGCCCCCGGCTACCACTTCATCCGGCAATTCGGACAATCTGATCGACAAAATATAAGTCGAGGCAGTCGCGCTCCTAACGTTACTCAGGCTCTTGCTCTGCTAAACGGTCCGATCTACCAAGCCTTAGATGCACACAACTCCCTACTCGCTAACGAACTTAAACAATTCGAAACAAACCCCGAAAAAATTAATGCCATCTTCAGAGCCACCCTCACCCGAAACCCAACCGAAGAAGATATCGAAATTGCCCAACAAGTACTCGATAACAACTATCCGAAAAAAGGCCAACGCATGTTGCTCTGGGCTCTCATTAACACCCGCGAATTTATGTATATCCAATAAAGGAAGCTACTATGTTAAACCACCTATCCCCCCTAAAACGCCGAACTTTTCTCGACCGACTTACCCTCGCCACACTCGGCGTGACCACCTCCTCTGCGCTGGGCGACAACCTGCTTGCTAATACCGCAGCCAACAAAAAGCTGATCTTCCTCTACATGGACGGCGGCATGAGCCACCTCGACACCTTTGATCCCCACCCCGGAACCAGTGAAGCTGGCCCCGTCAATGCCATCGGCACCAACGTGGACGGCATCCAAATCAGCGAATACATGCCCAACCTTGCCAAACACATGAATAACCTCAGCATCATCCGCTCCATGTACTCAACGTCAGGCGCCCACGCACAAGGCAAATACCTCATGCACACCGGCTATCAGCAACGCGGAACGGTTGTGCATCCCACTCTCGGCTCATGGTCTATGTACCATCAGGGAAAAATCAACCAAACCCTTCCCGGTAACGTCGTCATAAACCCCTACAGCGACTACCCCTACGCTGGCTGGATGTCAGCCGATCTAGGAGCCGTTCCACTTGGTGATGCCTCGAAAGGCCTTCAAAACAGTAACCGCCCCCACTGGACTAATGAGGAACAATACCACGACCAACTGGAACTCGCGCAGGTCTTTGACAAAGCCTTCCAACAGAAATACCGCCAGCGCAGCATCAATGCCTATAACAACTTTTACGACGAAGCCCTCACACTCATGCGCAGCGAAGACATCAAAGCCTTCGACATCACATTAGAATCAGATGCCACCCGCGAACGCTACGGCACCGGCTCAAAATTTGGCCAAGGCTGTCTTCTCGCCCGCCGGCTTGTTGAAAACGACGTTCGGTGCGTCGAAGTTGTCAGTCGTGGATGGGACAGTCACAACACCCTACCCGAAGACAAAATCCGTGACATGGATCGTGGCTTCGCCGCCCTCATGCAAGACCTAACCGAACGCGGCCTGCTCGACTCCACCATCGTTGTACTGGCCACAGAATTTGGTCGCACACCCGACATCAAACCCGACTCCCTCGGGCGCGACCACTGGGCGAAAGCCTTCAGCTGCGTCATCGGCGGCGGCGGACTCACAACCGGACAAGTCATTGGAGCCACAGACCGTGGACATGAAGTTACCAGCCCTAAAGTCGAAATCCCCGACCTCCACACCACCATCGCCACCGCGATGGGCATGCCCGCCAAAGAAATCATCACTTCCGAATCAGGCAGACCCTTCAACGTCGGCTACAAAGGAAAAATGATTCCCGGACTTCTCTCATGAAATCACTGCTAACCGTTGGGCTGATTCTACATACCTTATCTACTCACGCCACCAGCATATATGTTGGAACCATGAAAAGCACAGGTATCTTCCATACCCAACTCGATTCCACTACAGGTAAACTCACACCCTTTCAACAAGTTGCCTCCATACAAAACCCCAGCTTCCTCGCAATTGATTCTCAAAAAAGCCGTCTTTTTACCACCGATGAGGGTCGCCCTGCGGGTGAAATCGTTGCTTTCCAAATAAATGCTAACAACCAGCTCCAAGAAATAAACCGCCAACCATTACACGCACAACGGCCCTGCTTCGTAGCACTAGACAAACAAAACAAAACCCTCCTGACTGCCAACTATCGCGAAGGCTCAATTGAATCCTTTCACATCCAACCAAACGGTAGCATCAGCTCTTCCGTCAGCCATCATCAACACACGGGAAATGGATCCCATCCAAGCCGGCAAAAAAAACCTCACGCCCACGCCATTATTGCCCACCCAACCCAGCCCTTCGTCTATGCCGCTGACCTCGGTGCCAACGCCCTCTTCAGCTACCGCCTAGACCACGAGACTTCCCGCTTAACACCTCTAAAAACGATCCCCCTATCCACCGCTGCCAGCGGACCTCGCCACATGAAATGGGACCGCACCGGCAACCGCTTATTTGTTCTCAACGAACTCGACATAAGCCTCACCACTCTCCGGTTTAATCCCGACGGCTCACTTACCGAACTCTCCAACACACCCGCGCTACCAGAAGGAACCGACCTCTCCGACCTCACCGCCGCCGAAATTCGTCTTCACCCCCACCTTCCGCTTATCTACTGCTCGATCCGAGACAAAACCGACCAGCAACGCGATGCCATTACGCTCTTTAGCACCACACCCGACACCGTCAACTACCAAAACACCTACCCTGCGCACGTCCACTTTCCCCGCAACTTCAACATCGACCCCAGCGGAAAATGGCTTATCGTTGCGGGTCAACGCTCTCAGGATATAGCTGTTCTGCAACTCAGTGCCAACGGAACGCCCCGCTTCAGCGGACACCGCTACTCTTTTCCAGGCGAACCCGTATGTATAGCCTTTCATCACTCCACGGAATCCGATAATTAAATACGCATGAATCAGGTATTTAGTGCATCCGCCGGAACCGGCAAAACACACCAAGTTACCCAGCACTATCTTGATCAAATTCTAAACCAACAGCAAGACCCCCGCACCATTCTGCTGATGACCTTCACCGAAAATGCCGCCGCCGAACTCCGCGAACGCATCACCAACCAACTCTACAAAGAACTTCAACAACCTGAACGGGATCCATACCGTATTCGCACCATCCTCACCCAACTAGAATCAGCCCCCATCACCACCATCCACGGCTTCTGCACAACTCTCCTCCGCGAATATGCCCTCGATGCCAGCCTATCTCCCACCTTCACCATCCTCGCCGACGACCAACAGAAAAACTGGCTCGAAACCCTCGCCCATAATCTCCTCATTCAGCACCTAACGAGCGATCCCGATTTCGCCACTTTCTCTCAAGGCAGACAACTGGCTAGCTTCGGCCCACACGGCACCTCTATTCCCCAAACCGCCATCTCCCTCATTCACAAAGCCGGCTCCCTCGGATATCCCCTCAAGGATCCGGAGCAACTCCTTGAACCCGCACTTCCCCCGCCACCCATTGACGCCTTTCACAACTGCCTACGATCATTCGATAACCTCCCTTCGCTTACCCCAACCCAGAAAAAGATAAAAGAGCAGCTCAGCGATCTCCTTGATCAAGTCACCACCACCGAACAACTCATAGCCCTCATCCAAGCACAAGGCTTCAAGGTCAACCGCCGCAGCAAAGGCCCCCCGATTGAATTAGCCGACCTCATCGAACAATCCCAACTACATATTCACTACAATCAAAAACGCCCGATTGCGCTCGGCTTTACTCGCTACGTAACCGCGCTCTATGAGCAATATGACAAACTCAAAAACACCCATGACAAACTCGACTTCGATGACCTGCAACGCAAAGCCCTCCAGCTTATTCAGACCCAACAACTACCCCTCCACTTCAACACCATCATCATCGATGAAGTTCAAGATACCTCCCGCATTCAAGCACGTCTCATTCAAGCACTCTGGGGAAAAAACACCCATCTCATAATATGCGGCGACCCAAAACAGAGCATCTATAGCTGGCGGGGCGCCGATCCATCCATCATGCCCCACCTTCAAAAACAGATCCTCGAACAGGGCGGCTCCCAAACCCACCTGCAAACCAGTTGGCGCAGTAAAGAAGCCCTGTTAGCGCCCATCAATCAACTATTCAACTCGCTACTGAACAACTACGAGCCGAAGGAATCGCTCCAAGCCAACGCAGAATACGCTCACGCCAAAGAATCTCATGGCATCGAATGCCTACTCCCAGAATCCGACGAACACCCCAGAAAAAAACGTATCCAACAACAAATGGAAGCCCTCGCAAACCGTATCAACTTACTCATAAACGGAGCCCCAGACTGGCAACCTGACTATCGCTATCAGGACGGCTTCCAGCCCGTCTCCAAACAGAATCGGTATCGTTACAGTGACATTCTAATTCTTCAGCGCACCACCAAACACCAACCCGAACTCGAAGCCGCCTTACGTAAATACAATATCCCCTACACACTAGCAGGAAAAGGCCGCGGACTTTTCACCACGCCTCCCGCCCGCGACCTAGCGCTCCTCCTAACCACACTCTGCGAACCCAATGACCTCTTATCCCTCATTGGCTTTCTGCGCTCACCCTGGATAGGCATATCCGACACCCTGATCACAGAGCGCCTCATGCCCCGAAAAAAAATAAAACCCGAAGATATTCTATCCACTTTTCCCACCGCAAAAGAAAAAATTGAAGCCAGCCGCCAAAAACTCGCCACGCAACTGCCCTCCGAAATCATCCGAGACTGGATTACGAACACTCACTACGAAGCCACTCTCTCCACCTCTACGCAACCCGAACAACAACGTGCCAACCTACGCAAACTTCTCGACTGGATTCGCGAAGAGGAACGCGGCTGGCAAACCACGCCAGGGCAACTAGCTAAAACCTTAAAAGCACATGTGCAAAACCCACCTCAAACGGCCGAAGCCACCTCGGCAGACCCCGAACAAAATGCCGTTACCCTTATGAGTATACACAGCTCAAAAGGCCTAACGCACCGCATCGTATGCCTACCTGATATAAGCTTCTCGCCAACGCCCGACACACACTTTGCCCACCTCTCCGAACAGAACGACCACCTCCAACTCACGCTCTGCATTACCGAAGCCGATCGAACCAAAACCAACTCACCCTCCCTGAAAAGTGATCGGGAGCAGGCAAAACACGTTAATCTACAAGAGCGCAATCATCTACTGTACGTTGCATTAACGCGCGCACGCGACCTACTCATTCTCTCCTCAGCTGACCATGAAAAACCAAAAGAGTGGCACAAACAAATCGCACCACTACTCGAGAATCCAATTCGTGTACATACGTTTGCTGAGCTTAACAAACAGTCTTTACTTGGTTCCTCTAAATCCACACCCACACCCACCGCCCGCCAACTTCAAAAATCAATTGAAAAATTTCAGCCACCAAACAACACTAATGCCTTTCAACGTACCACGACCACCGCAACCATTTCGGACAATAAGACTGCTCAAAAACATGACCGTCAACAGCAGCTTATCCAAAAAACAACACCCCGTCTCGGCACGTTTGGTCATGCTCTACTCGAAGAAGCTGCCCGCCATACTTGGCAGATAAACCTCCTTCCAACCGCAGACCGCATCCGACAAAAACTGCATCTCACTGAGAATGAAATACAACCTCTTCTTCGACAACTTCCTTCCGTGATAGAACAGATGCGTCAACATACCCAACACGCCTCAGCCCTACTTCCTGAGCACTCCTTTCTATTGTACAAAGATCAATTTTTAATCGACGGAACCATTGATCTCATAGCCATATATCCCGAGGGAATCCGGCTTTTTGACTACAAATTCACTCAAGCCAGTACACAAGAACTACAAGAACGCTATCAACCCCAGCTTGCTATCTATAACCAAGCCATGAAAAAGATTTATCCAAATCATACGCTTCTCGGCTCTCTTATTATCGCTATCCAGTCTGACCAAATAAATTCCATCACAATTAAAAACTGATCGATTTATCAGATTGAAACCCACGTAGGAATAGAGATAAATACCAACCATGCAAGACACACTAGTCATCATCCCAACGTATAACGAAATCGACAACATTGAACCCCTTACACAAGCTGTACTCAACACAGCAGACTTTGTTGATATCTTAATTGTCGATGATAACTCACCCGACGGAACCGGTCAAAAGGCTGATCAACTATCGGCTCAACATTCCCGCATACACGTTCTACATCGCACACAGAAAAACGGTCTAGGCCGTGCCTACCTCGCCGGATTTGACTGGGCACTATCCCGCTCCTATCAATTTGTTATGGAAATGGACTGCGATTTTTCCCACGACCCAAAAGAAATTCCCAATTTTCGAAGTAAAATGGAAGAAGGCTACGACCTCGTGCTCGGCTCCCGCTATGTCGGGGGCATCCGCGTGATGAACTGGCCTCTCTCACGTCTCATGCTCAGCCGCGGTGCTGGTATATATGTTCAACTGATCACCGGCATGCCCTTCACCGATCCCACCGGCGGCTTCAAATGCTTCCGACGTGAACTGCTGGCATCCTATAATTTTGACAAAGTCGAAGCCAATGGCTACGGCTTTCAAATTGAGATGACGCACAAGGCGTGGATTAAAGGCCATCCCATCGGCGAAGTGCCCATCGTCTTCGAAGACCGTCAAGTCGGTGAATCGAAGATGAGCGGTACCATTATCTACGAAGCCCTGTGGGTCGTCTGGAAACTAGCCCTAATGAACGGACTGCGCCGCAAACCTCATGCTCGCTCGCCGCGCGCCTGAATCGCCCGCGCCAGTGCCACCCATACTGCCGGCTCCAGTCGCTCTGGACGCTCCGACCCTAAAACATTCACTCGATCCAGCACCTCACTAGGAGAGCTAATACCCATGTGCTTCAAGCTCGTTGACAACTGTTTTCGACGTTGAGAAAAGCAGTGCTTCACTAATCGCTTCACCCGCACATACTCCGCACTATCTTCAACTAAAGCCTCTCTACGCTCCAACCGAACCACCGCCGACCAAACCTTCGGCGGCGGCAAAAAACAAGTGGGACTCACTTTTTTTACCAACCGACACGAATAGAACAACCCCATCAACACACTTAAGACTCCATACGCACGCGAGCCCGCCTCTGCCGTCAACCGGTCCGCTACCTCTTTTTGAATCGTCAAACACATCAATGCTGGTCTATTTTCACTCTCCGCCATCTCCACCATCAACCGGCTTGCCACCGAATAAGGCAAATTTGCCACCACTTTATTCACACCACCCAAAAAGAGTTGACTCAAATCAACGTTCAACGCATCAGACTCCAACAACGACACCCCTTCAAGACGCTTTCGTAAATACGCCGCCATCGTCTCATCTTTTTCAATACACGTGAGCTCAGCAACATGCGGAAGAATCCGCTCAGTCAAAGCACCTAAGCCCGGCCCCACTTCCAGCACGCAATCACCAACCTCAAGTTCAGCTGCCTGTACAATTCCGTCTAAAATATTTGCATCAATAAGATAGTTTTGACCCAGCCCCCTATTCGGCCGGTGTCCCAACTCTGCCAACAATGCCCGAACCTCGCTGGGACTCGTCAATTGCGGGTTCATTGCCACGGATTCTCCCGTCCTGCAAGACGCAGTGCCATGCGAATCGCCGATCGCATACTCGAGGCTGATGCCTCACCCCGACCTGCCAACGAAAATGCCGTCCCATGATCCGGTGAAGTGCGAACAATCGGCAGCCCCAACGTCACATTCACACCCTCGTCAAATCCAACCATTTTTAACGGTGCTAACCCTTGATCATGGTACATGGCCACCACCATTTCATACGCACCCTGTTTTGCCTGATGAAAAATCGTATCCGCCGGAATGGCACCCACGACATTCACTCCCGTCTGCTGCAGTTTACGGATCACCGGATTGATAATCTGCTGCTCCTCATTTCCGAGAGCACCACCATCTCCAGCATGCGGATTAAGCCCACATACACCAATTTTCTTCCCTTCCAAATTCAGCCAGTACAACCCTCTATCGGCCAACTCAATCGCTTCACGGACCGCCGCCCGTGTAATCGCATTAGCAACCTCAGCCAGTGGCAGATGGCGTGTCACTAGCATCACTCGCAATCCCCCACCCATTAACATCATGCCAAATCGTTTTCGACCGGTTAACGTAGCTAGTAGCTCCGTATGTCCCGGCACCTCCACACCCGCCCGCTGAAACCCCTGTTTGTTAACTGGTGCCGTAACGATCCCATCCAGCTCACCAGCCAAGCAACTCTTAACGCCCTCTTCTATCGCTGCTACCGCTAGCCGGGAGGCATCGACCCGTAACTGACCCGAGCACCAGTCTACCGAACCCACATCATAAAACGACAACCGCTTCGAAACCGGAATGCTCATCTGTTTTGCCTGCTGCCGCACCACCGCTTCGGAGCCCAACAAAACAAATTCCGTATCCGATGGCCACCGACCATACGCCACCGCTTTGAGCGCCACCTCAACCCCGATGCCATTCACATCGCCTATGGTAATTCCAATCCGCATCTCAATCAGAGCATAAAAAAAAGACCCCACATTCGCGAGGTCTTTTCGTCAAAGATCGGCAGACCCGATCCTACAGTGTGCTTATTTGAACTCTGCTTCCACTTCCGCAACCGTCTTCAGCACCCGTGATACGATCTGATACGGGCAACCCTGAGAGTTCGGCCGACGATCTTCTAAATAACCCTTGTAAGCATCTTCGCGAACAAATGCGTGCGGCACACGAATTGAAGCACCCCGATCGGCAACACCCCATGAGAACTTGTCTATTGCCTGCGTTTCATGCAGTCCTGTTAAGCGGAGATGGTTGTCAGGACCGTATGCTGCAATATGCTCTTCTTTATATTTTTCAAAGCCATCCATCAACTTCAAGAAATATTCCTTACCGCCAGTCTCACGCATATAAGTTGATGAGAAATTGCAGTGCATGCCAGAGCCATTCCAGTCACCAGTAAATGGTTTGCAGTGGTATTCAACATCCACGCCATATTGCTCGCACAAGCGCTGCATGATGTAACGTGCCACATGCATCTGATCTGCCGCGCGCTTCGAACCTTTTCCGAAGATCTGAAATTCCCACTGTCCTTTAGCCACTTCAGCATTGATGCCCTCATGGTTGATACCTGCGGCAATACAAAGATCAAGGTGCTCTTCTACGATATCACGAGCAATGTCGCCCACGTTCTTGAATCCAACCCCTGTATAGTATTCACCCTGAGGTGCTGGATAACCATCTACCGGCCAACCGAGCGGACGTCCGTCTTTATATAGAAAATATTCCTGCTCCAATCCCACCCAGAAACCCTCATCATCCAGGATAGTAGCACGGTGATTTGAAGCATGCGGTGTTCCATCCGGCATCATTACTTCACTCATTACCAAAAATGCATTCTCACGAGTAGCATCAGGGTAGATAGCAACTGGCTTCAACATACAGTCGGAACTACTGCCATCAGCCTGCAAGGTGGAACTGCCATCAAAACCCCACATTTCACAATCATCTAAACCAAACGAAGAATAATCACCATCAACAACCTTCGTCTTACTGCGCAAGTTCTGCACGGGTTCATATCCATCCAACCAGATATACTCTAATTTAATACGCGCCATTCAACTGTCCTCTCATTCAATTTTTTGTTTAAAAATAGATTCATAAATTATTAGCAAAAACCATGCCATAAAAAATAGAACAAAACTGATCTTCGCACCAGCTTATAAACAAATTTGTATTATTTTGCTGCCAGAAAATTCAAAAAAGTCATAATCGAGCATCTTTAACCATTTAAAATCTTTTCTAGATTACGAATTTTCTCACGCAACTTCTTAATTCCAAGCATGCCAGCATACCCCTGCAAAAACTTATCATGATCGACCGCAGGGGTTCCCATCACATGTGCCCCCTTCTTAACATCACTGATAATGCCCGACTTAGCATTAGCAATCACTCCAGCACCCACCTTCAAATGCCCTGCCACACCCACCTGTCCCGCTAAAATTGTATGTGATCCAATTTCCGTGCTGCCCGCAATCCCCACCTGTCCACATAAAACAGAATGAGGTCCTATGTTCACGTTATGCGCAATTTGAACTAAATTATCAATTTTTGAACCTTGTCCAATCACAGTCTTACCAAACCGCGCTCGATCAACAGAAGTATTAGAACCGATCTCCACATCCGCCTCAATAACCACCGTTCCAAGCTGCGGAATTTTGCGCCTAGAACCATCCGATTCAACCGAGTAACCAAATCCATCTGAGCCAATTACACTGCCACTGTGAATAATTACTCGATCACCAATTTCACAATACTCTCTTATGGTAACAGAACCGAAAAGCTGCACATCACTTCCCAAACGAGAGCCATAACCAATCACAACATTCGGACCAATCACGCAATTATCCCCCAGCTCTACGCCTCCCTCAAGGGTACAATTCGGTCCCACCGAAACGTTTCTGCCCAACACAACATCGTTGCCAACAACAGCCGATGGGTGCACACCCGGCACAGGTGCTGGAGGCGCCTGATAAAAAAGTGCCGCGGCCTCACCAAAACTTCGATCCGGATTCTTAACTCTCACGCAAGCACAATCCACTTCTTCAGCGAAATCGTGCGGCACAATAACAGCTGATGCACGACTACCCTGCAACAACGAGGAATATTTTTCCGACACCAGAAAACTAATCTCACCTGCTTCCGCTGCCTCTAAACTGTTGACACCGTGAATATCCAGCGACCCATCACCCTCCAGCTCTCCTTTCAGATGATCTGCCACTTCCTGAAGCTTCACGGGCTCACTCCAGATTCAACATTTTCACCCACTATGTTTTCATATCCCTCATTTAATTGAGCTAATACATCCGCCGTAATATCAGATGCAATACTCACATAACTGATCACTTGAATCCCAAGTCGACTTTGCGCCGATCGGTCAATAACAGCTTCAAACCCCTTCTCCTTGGAATAAATCGTTATTTTATCCTGAATTTCATCAAACAGCTTTTTCGTCATCCGCGTATTCTGTTCTTCAATCTGTTTTTTACGAAGCTGTTCATATTCAAGCATCTCCTGCTCCTGCTCCTGCATGGCAACCAGCTGCTCTTCCAGCAATACACGTTTATTAGAGCGAATTTCCGCGCTTAACATTGGGTCTCTTGAATCCGCCCGCAGCTGCTCAACCTCCTCACGAATCTCCTCTATCTCATTTTTCATGATATCCTGTTCAAGCTTCATCTCATCCGTCTGCTGTCGAATCTGATCTTGAGCCAGCTGCGTCTTGTAGAACTCAGTAAACAGCTTTTGCAAATCAACAAAAACGATTTTTCCATCTGCCATAGCCAAGCTACATACCAGCATGCCAGCCACTACCATTACCGCTCTCTTCATACTATATCTCCTGAATAGACTCTTCCACATAGACCGCACCCCACAAGATTCATTCAAATTCAACTCACACTCTTGCTATTACACATTAAACAAAAATTCAATCACATCCCCATCTTTCACCACATACTCACGACCCTCTGTACGAAGCAATCCTGCATCGCGGCAACCAGTCTCTCCCCCCTGTGCCACAAAATCATCATACGCCATCACCTGCGCCCGAATAAAGCCCCTCTCAAAATCCGTATGAATCACCCCGGCAGCTTGTGGCGCCAAATCACCCGCCCGAATCGTCCATGCCCGCGCCTCTTTCGGGCCCTGCGTAAAATAACTACTCAACCCTAACGTCCGGTAACCCGTCTGGATAATCTGATCCAGCCCACTTGCCGAAACCCCATACTCCTCTAAAAACTCAACTCGCTCTGCCTCATCCATGCCATTAAGATCTTCCTCCATCTTCGCACAGATTTTCACCACCTCTGCACCGCGCGCACCTGCATACGCCTCCACGGCCTCCACAAATGCCGACGACTCTCGTACCCCCGCCTCATCCACATTACAGCAATAGATAAACGGTTTATCCGTCAAAAACTGCGTCTCTTTGAGCAACCGCACCGCCAGATCACTCTCCCGATCCGCAAATGAATGCACCATATTCCCCGCCCCCAAATGCTCCAACAGCGCCTCAAACCAAGGAACTGCTGGAGCCAACGACTTATCCCCCCGCGCCGCCTTAATCAACCGCGGCAACCGCGCCTCTACCGTCTGATAATCCGCCATAATCAGCTCTGCTTCAATGATCTCAATATCCCGCACCGGATCCACCGAACCGTCCACATGCACCACCTGATCATCCTCAAAACAGCGAACCACCTGCAAAATCGCATCCGTCTCCCGGATATTGGTCAGAAACTTATTACCCAGTCCCTCGCCCTGACTCGCCCCCTTTACCAACCCTGCAATATCCACAAACTCCACCGTCGCATGAATCGTCTTCTGCGAATTAGCCATCTGCGCCAGCCGCTCCAACCGCTCATCTGGCACCGGCACCACCGCCTTATTCGGCTCAATCGTGCAGAACGGATAGTTCGCACTCTCCGCATGCTGCGCCCGCGTCAACGCATTGAAAAGCGTCGACTTCCCCACATTCGGCAGTCCAACAATTCCAATACCCAGCCCCATGCCCTACGCCTCGTCCGTCGCCGGCTTCTCAAAATCCATCAACGTGCCACCGATAAAGTGAGCACCGCCATCCACAAACAGTGTCTGACCCGTAATCTTCTTCGCAAACGCTCCCAGCAAGAACACGACCGCACCAGCGACCTCCTCCTTATCCTCCACCGTATCCCACGGCAATGGACTGATCTGCTCCCACGTCTTCGACAGATGTTCAAAATAAGGAATCGAAGAAGCCGCCTTCGTCGTCAGAGGTCCCGCCGACACTGCATTCACCCGCACTCGGTTCTTGCCATAATTCCGCGCCAACGCCTTCACCACCGCCTCCAACGCCGCCTTATTCACTCCCATCCAATTGTAGAATGGGAACGGTCGTTGCCCCTCGAACGACAACGTCACAATCGAGCCCCCCTCCTTCATCTGCGGCACCGCATAATTCGCCACTGTCGCCAGCGACGCAGCACTAATATGAAACCCCTGCAGCACATCCTCCGTCGCTTCCGTGTAGAGCACCTCGCCTCCCAAACACGTCTTCGGATTCGCATACGCAATCGAATGCAACACACCATCAATCGGCCCCGTCGAAGCAAACAGCGCCTCTACTTCCTCCTGCACCGTCACGTCACAATAACGAAAATCCATCGCCGCTTTCTGCTCAGCACTCAAATCCTTGCAGCCGCGATCAAAAAAGATCTTCTTCATCCGCTCATTCTGCGCCGTCCAGATTACCTTCCCCCCCAACGACTCAATCAACCGACCCGCTGCATACGCAATCGAATCCGTATTCAAAATTCCCATCACCACATAAGTACTACTCTTCGCAATCATACGCTCTCCCATCTCTTCTTAATAATCGAAAAAGCATACCTCACCCAAAGCCGGAGACAATGAGAAAGCAACACAGGATGCGGTAGCTCTACGAGTAGAGCTCACCTTCTCGATCCACGAACTCCTGCGACTTCTCCGCCATCCCCTTCTCCAACGCCTCTTCCGCAGAGAAACCATGCTCAGCCGCATACTGCCGTACATCCTCGGAAATCCGCATTGAGCAGAACTTCGGTCCGCACATGCTGCAAAAATGCGCCGTCTTTGCCTCTTCGTTCGGTAGCGTCGCATCATGGAACGCCCGCGCCCGCACCGGATCCAATGCCAGATTAAACTGATCCTCCCAACGGAACTCAAAACGCGCCTTACTCAACGCATTATCCCGCACCTGTGCACCCGGGAACCCCTTCGCCAAATCCGCTGCATGCGCCGCAATTTTATAGGTAATAACCCCCTCTTTCACATCCTCTTTGTTTGGCAGTCCCAAGTGCTCCTTCGGTGTCACATAACAGAGCATCGCACAGCCATACCAACCAATGTTCGCCGCCCCAATTCCCGAGGTAATATGATCATAACCCGGCGCCACATCCGTCGTCAGCGGGCCTAACGTGTAGAACGGTGCCTCATGACAAACATCCAACTCCCACTCCATATTCTCTTTAATCGCCTGCAGTGGCACGTGCCCCGGCCCCTCAATCATCACCTGCACATCCTGCTCCCATGCCCGCTTCGTCAACTCGCCCAACGTCTCCAGCTCACCCAGCTGCGCCTCATCGTTCGCATCCGCCACCGCACCCGGACGCATGCCATCACCCAACGAAAGCGACACATCATACTGCTTACAAATCGTGCAAATTTCATCAAAATGCTCATACAAGAACGACTCTTTATGGTGCGCCACGCACCACTTCGCCATAATCGAACCACCGCGGCTCACGATTCCACACACCCGCTGCGCCGTCATCGGAACAAACCGAAGCAACACGCCCGCATGAATCGTAAAGTAGTCCACCCCCTGCTCCGCCTGCTCAATCAACGTATCACGGAAAAGCTCCCACGTCAGATCCTCTGGACGATCTCCCACCTTCTGTAAAGCCTGATAGATCGGCACGGTTCCCACCGGCACCGGACAATTCCGGATATTCCACTCCCGCGTATCGTGAATATTCTCACCCGTCGACAGATCCATAATAGTGTCCGCACCCCAAAGCGTCGCCCACTGCACCTTCTCCACTTCCTCCCCAATGCTAGAGCTCACCGCAGAGTTACCAATATTTCCATTAATCTTCACCCGGAAATTCCGCCCAATAATCATCGGCTCCGCTTCCGGATGGTTGATGTTAGCCGGAATAATCGCCCGTCCCGCCGCCACCTCTTCCCGCACAAACTCCGGTGTGATAAACTTCGGGATGTTCGCCCCGAACGACTCGCCCGGATGCTGATGGTTCGCATGCCGCATCGCAGCCGTCTGCGCCTGCTGCAATAACCCCGACTGATGCTCCGACTGGCAATAGACCGGCTCAACCGCCTCCGCACGGCCCATATTCTCCCGTATCGCGATATACTCCATCTCCGGCGTAATGATTCCCTGCCGCGCATAATGCATCTGCGTCACATTTGCATCCGCCTTCGCCACCCGCACCTGTTTCTCCAGATCGCCAAACGGAATCCGCTTCGCATCCTGTCCCTTACCATCATCACCCGGTTGATACCCACGCGCCGAAACCCATGCCGTATCCCCACGCTCCTCAATCCAATTTTCCCGAACCCGAGGCAATCCCTCTTCCAGCTTCAGCTCCACCTGCGGATCCGTCGCCGGTCCACTTGTATCATACACCCGAACCGGCTCATTCTCCACCGCCTCCCCATCTACCCGCTTCGTCTCCGACAACCGGATCTCACGCATCGGAACCCGCACATCCTCCCGACTACCCACCACATACACCTTCCGCGAATTCGGGTAATCATCTCCATAGTCATTAAACGAATGTTTTGGCTGAATCATCTTGGCTCCTACTCTCTTCCTATTTCCTAGTTATCAAAGCGGAACCTGACGCCCGCTTCCCTCCGTCGGTATAATCCGTATCAGGTTCCAAGGGACTCTCTCAGCTCTGACAATCAAAGCACCCCTAGCGACATACTCACCCTAAATTAATCGCCACCCGAGTCAATTGATTTCACACCCTCATATCGATTTTTCCGCACGAACCATTTACAACCCCCTCCCACATCTTTACATTATCCACCATTAAAGACGGAGAAACCCATGAACTGGAAACAAATCAGCAACCGAATTCAAAACAACCAACCCGCCACCCCCGAAGAAGCCCTCGCCATCCTCGAATCCCCCAACGATCAACTGTTAGACATTCTACAAGCCGCTTACCAGCTCCGCCAACAGCACTTCGGCAACACCGTCTCCTTGCACCTGCTACGCAACGTCAAAAGCGGCGTCTGCCCCGAAGACTGCTCCTTCTGCTCCCAATCCACCAAAGCCATCAACGAAGTTGAACGCTACGACATGCAAACCGTCGAAACCATCCTCGAAGGCGCCCAAGCCGCCGTCGACCGCAAAGCCAAACGCTACTGCCTCGTCTCCAGCACCCGCTCACCCTCCCCCAACGAAGTTGACACCATCTGCGAAGCCGTCATCCAAATTAAACAAAAACACCCCCACCTCGAAATCTGCTCCTCCCTCGGTCTCCTAACCGAAGAAAAAGCCATCCGCCTCAAAGAAGCCGGCGTCAACCGCTTCAACCACAACCTCGAAACCTCCGAAAACTTCTTCCCAGAAGTCGTCACCACCCACGACTTCGACGACCGTATCAACACCGCCAAAATCGTAAAAAAAGTCGGCCTAGACCTCTGCTGTGGCGGCCTCTTCGGCATGGGTGAATCCATGCAAGACCGCGTCGACCTCGCCTTCGCCCTCGCCGACCTCAACGTCGACTCCGTCCCCGTCAACTTCCTCGACCCCCGCCCCGGCACCCACTTCCACGGCAAACCCAACCCCCTCACCCCCAACGACTGCCTACGCGCCCTCGCCATGATGCGCTTCGTCATGCCCTCCGTCGAAATCCGTATCGCCGGCGGCCGCGAAACCACCCTCCGCCACATCCAAGCCCTTGCCCTATACCCCGCCAACTCCATGTTCACCAACGGCTACCTCACTACCGGCGGACAAGACTTCGACACCGACAAACAGATGATCGAAGACGCCGGATTCGAAATCGAGCTCACCGCCGAACCCGAAAGCACCCCCCAACCCAGCTGCGCCTAACCCGCCATGTCCTCTTTCTGGAACGACCTAGAACGCCCCATCATCGCCCTCGCCCCCATGGAGGATGTCACCGACACCGCCCTACGCGAACTCCTCCTCACCATCGCCGACCCCACCGCCCTCCACGTCGTCATGACCGAATTTGTCTCCACCGACGGCCTCGTCCACCGCAAAGCCCGTAAACGAGTTATTCACCGTCTCCGCGTCACCGACGAAGAACGCAAACTACTCCGCGAAAAGAACGTCAAAATCGTCGCCCAGATCTGGGGCAACACCCCCGAAAACTACACCCAAATCATCAAAGAAATCGCCAACGAAATGGAGTTCGACGGCATCGACATCAACATGGGCTGCCCCGTCCCCAAAGTCGTCCGCCGCGGCTGCTGCTCCGGCCTCATCGGCAACCCCCCCCTCGCCAAAGAGATCATCCACGCCGCCAAAGAAGCCTCCCACCTACCCGTCT
>CAXGYR010000012.1:0-28383 GCA_964014015.1 uncultured Kiritimatiellaceae bacterium | reverse complement strand
CCAAACAAGAACGCGTCAACGAAGCCGCCGACATCCAGCCCGGAGACTACGTCGTCCACGTCGAACACGGCGTCGGCAAATACCTCGGCATCGTCGAAACTCGCACCGGCAACAGCACCATGGAAGTGCTCTCCATCGAATACGCCAAAGGCGACAAAGTCTACCTTCCCGTCACCCAAGCTCACCTCCTCACCCGCTACAAAAGCATGGGCAAGACTCGCCCCCGTCTACACACCCTCGGCGGCCGCAAATGGCGTAACGACCGCACCAACGCCGAACAAGGTGCCCGCGATCTCGCCGCTCGCCTTTTAGAAAACCAAGCCGCCCGCCAAACCAAACACCGTCCCCCCTCACCCCCCGACACCGCCCAACAAGCCGAATTCGAAGCCGCCTTCCCCTACACCGAAACCCGAGACCAACTCACCGCCACCGACCAGCTTAAAACCGCCATGGAAAAACCCCAGCCCATGGATCAACTCCTCTGCGGCGATGTCGGCTTCGGCAAAACCGAAGTTGCCATGCGCTGCGCCTTCAAAGCCGTTCAAAACGGCCAACAAGTCGCCCTCCTCGTACCCACTACCGTCCTTGCCCAACAGCACCACGACTCCTTCATCGAACGCATGGCCGCCTTCCCCATCACCATCGACATGGTCTGCCGCTTCCGCACCCGCAAACAACAAAACGAAACCCTCGCTCGCACCCATCGCGGCGAAATCGACATCCTCATCGGCACCCACCGAATCCTCTCCCAAGATGTCCAATTCAAAACCCTCGGACTACTCATTATCGATGAAGAGCAACGCTTCGGCGTTACCGCCAAAGAACAACTCAAATGGCTCCGCCGCGATATCGACATCATCACCATGTCCGCCACCCCCATACCCCGTACCCTCTACATGAGCCTCACCGGCGTCCGCGACCTCGCCACCATCAAAACCGCCCCCCAAGAACGCCAACCCGTCCAAACCCACGTCATCCCCTACGACGAACCCACCATCGTCCAAGCCATCCAACGCGAAATCCAACGCGGCGGACAAATTTTCTATCTCCACAACCGCGTCAAAACCATCCACCACGTCGAAAACCGCCTACGCGCCCTGCTCCCCGACCTCCGCATCGCCGTCGCCCACGGCCAAATGGGCGAGACCCAACTCTCCGAAATCATGCACGCCTTCGTCGAAGGCCGCTTCGACCTTCTCCTCTGCACCACCATCATCGAAAGCGGCGTCGACATCCCCAACTGCAACACCCTATTTGTAGAAAACGCCGAACGCTTCGGCCTCTCCGATCTCTACCAGCTCCGCGGTCGCGTCGGTCGCTCCCACCACAAAGCCTTCGCCTACTTCATGCTCACCCAAGGCGGCGACCTCATCGACGCCGCCCGCGACCGCATGAACGCCATCCAACGCTATACTGGGCTCGGCTCCGGCTTCCGCCTCGCCATGCGCGATCTCGAAATGCGCGGTGCCGGCAATCTTCTCGGAGCCAACCAAAGCGGCCACATCTGCAACATCGGCTTCGACCTCTACTGCCAACTCCTTCGTCGAACTATCGCCCAACTACAAGGCAAAACCCCACCCCCCCTTATGGACGTAGCCGTCCGTATCGACTTCCTCAACCTATCCCCCGCCTCCGATGATACCACCAACGGCGCCTTCATCCCCTACGACTATATCGAAGACGAAAACCTCCGCCTCCGCCTCTACCAACGCCTCTCCGCGCTCGCTGAAAAAAAAGAGATCACCCTCATCCAACAAGAGATCAAAGACCGCTTCGGCCCCCTTCCCCCACCGGTTCAACGCCTACTACTCATCGCCCAGCTACGCATCCATGCCGCCGCCCACAACATCAACGCCATCACCGTCCGAGACAATCAGGTTATGCTCAATACCCCCAATGGTTATCGAACCCAATCCGGTCAACATCCCCATCTCGAAGACGGTAATCCCACCCAACGCCTCAAAGCACTCATCAAACTCATCTGATCTCAAAAATCGAGTGTCTGCTGACCCAGCATCACCCGCGCATGCTCCAACGAAACATCCCCCGTCTCCCCACCGCCCAGCATCCGCGCCAACTCCTGCGGACGCGTCTCCTCATCCAACAAGCTCACCTCTGTAAACGTACGCCCCGCCTCCACCCGCTTCGAAACCGCCAGATGCGTCCGCCCACACGCCGCCCCCTGCGGCAGGTGCGTTATACACAACAACTGATGACTACGCCCCACCTCCGCCAGCTTCCGCCCCACCGCGCCCCCAATCTCGCCCCCAATGTTGGCATCAATCTCATCAAACACCAGTACCGGAATCCGATCCTGCTCTGCCAATACCGCCTTCACCGCCAACATCACCCGCGAAATCTCCCCACTCGACGCGATAGTCCTTAGCGGCCGCATCTCCTCACCTGCATTGGGGGCAAACCCAAACTCCACCCCATCCATTCCGCTTGCAATTGGCTCTCGCTCAGCCAATGTCACATCAAAAAATCCATGTTCAAATCCCAACTCCGCCAACGATTTGGTGATGCACTCCGACAGATGATCCGCCACCTCCTCACGCCGTGCACGCAATACCGCTCCTGCCTCCTTCACCAACGTTAACTTCTCCGACCGCTCCTGCTCCAACTCCACCAACCGCTGATCCCGTTCCCGCAAATTTACTAACTGCTCACGCCAATTATTCGCATTTTCCAATACCTCTTCAACCGATGCCCCATACTTGCGCTTCAATGTTCGATACGTCGACAACCGTTCATCCAACCACTGCATCCGCTCTGGGCTGGCATCCAAACTCTCGCTCATCCCCTCCAAGGAACGTACAATTTCCTGCACCGATGTAATCGCCTGCTCCAGCTCCGCACTCCACGTCTCCGCCTCCTCCACCATCGGTGCCAAATGATGCAACGCCTGCCGCGCAGCCGACAACCCTTCAAATGCCGATCCCTCCCCCTCACTCAACGCCCGTGCCGCCTCACTTGCCCGCAGCAGCATCTCCTGCGCATTCGCCGCCTGCCCATGATCTCGCTCGACTTCCAACTCTTCCTCTACACTCAAATTAGCCCGCTCAATCTCCTCCACTCGATAGGCCAGAAACTCAATCTGCCGCTGATGCTCCTCCTCCGATCCCCCCTGAAGACGCTCGATCTGCTCCAGCGTTGAACGATACCCAGCATACACGTCTCGGTAGGATAGCTGCTCACTCTCTGTACCGCCAAACGCATCCAGAATTTCCAGCTGTTTCACCGGATCCAATAACGACTGATGATCATACGGCCCATGCATATCCACCAGCACTTCACCCAACCGCTTTAACACCTGCAACGTCACCGGCTCATCATTCACCAAATTTCGGCTCGACTGCTCCGAGATCATCCGTCGGATAATCAGTAATCCCCCCTCACAGGGTTCATGACCCAATTCTGCCAATACCGCATTAACCGCCTCGGCATTCGACAAACCAAATTCCGCCGAAACCATGCATTGAGACTCTCCTGTGCGAATCATCGACCGATCCGCCCGATCCCCCAACAATAATCGCAAGGCACCAATCAAAAGCGACTTACCCGCCCCCGTCTCACCCGTAATCACATTCAGTCCGTCGCCAAAGCCCACCTGCAGGTCATCTACAACAGCTAAATTACGAATCGTCAATTGGCGTATCATATGCGCTATTATTCACGAACCCACCCTCCGCGCAAGCCGGATTATTCAGGTTCCAATGCTTTCAAGCGTGACTGCTTTAACTCCTCTTTGCGCTCTTCCTCAAACAACCGAATGAAGAGCACCATAACCCGCAAAAAAAGAAGGAAAAAAATTGGAGCACCAACATAGTAAAAACTTTTTGGAACATTAAATCCCACACGAGACCGCTGATATTTTTTCTGCGCCAGCGGCTCCTTCACACGCTTCACCACCTCATCATCCAAATAATCCGCAGTCTCCAATCCGTAAACTGCAATTCCTCGGTTTTCAGCACTCTCCGACTCCCGCTTTACAGAGGATGTCTCTTCCCCTCTAACGCTCGTAGTTCCAGCAAGTACTATTATAAAAAAAATAAAACGAATACCACATCCCATACCGCAACATACTTAAAAAAAACAACGTACGTGTAAACGGTAAATTGAAACTACATCAACAATCGCTTAAAAAAGTATTAATCAAAAGCAGTCCAGGGCTTTTGAATTCTTCTTTTTCGTTGCTCCGATTCAAGTGCAACAAGAAAATGAACGAACAAATAAAGAAATATACAAAAAAAGAATGGGATCCCCGCATATAAAAAAATCTCAGGCAACCGAATTATCTCTTTAGGCGGAGTTTTCCATCGCTGTTGAATAATATCCGCCTGATGACTATAAGTAGATTGAGTCAAGTATGTTCCACTACGTAATCCGTACACAGCAATTTTTTCGTGGTCAGAAGATTCGTCAACGGGTACTGCTGACACCAAAACAAAGCCGCCTAATAATTGAGCAATACAAACCAAAACTATAATTGTATGCATATTCTTCATAAGTCATTAGTATATTTAAAATACGTTGCCATCAAGAAGAAAAGTAATAAAATGCGAATTGCCATAAAAACGGAACAGATTCACCATTCTAAAAGCGTTGCCAGCCCATACAAATTTCGGCATCTTTAAAAAATTAACTAAACAACACGAGATTCTCATGGAACGACCCATATATGCAGGCCCCAAGCCGGGAAATCGAACTCGCCGCTGGCGCACTGTATTTGGCATTATAGTCATCATTCAGTTAATCGTGCTCGCACTCTATCTCTATCAACGCAAACAATCGACAATCGAACCCCCAACAACCAGCCAGCCAGCCCAGCAGCAACCCACTACCATCCAATCGAATAGCGAACCGCTTATCTCCGAAAAGCCACTACCCAACCAATCTGCTCCCTCGCCAGCCTCACTCAATCAACTATCTCTTGTCGAGCAAGCGCTGCAAAATGGACAAATAGAGCTGGCATACGAACGCATTCAACCGCTGCTCACGCAACCCTCATCCTCTGTCATTGAAGCACTAGGACAAATTAACATCCAGCGTCTCCATTCCGCCCTACCGATGGATGGAAAAATATTCTACACGGTGCAAAGCGGCGACTATCTCCAGAAAATTGCCCGACAATATAATACCACTATCGCCCTCATAAAATCTATGAATAGTATGCAGACCGACACCATCCGGATCGGCGCCCGTCTACTCGTTTTCAACGGATCCTTCTCCATTCAAGTTTCAAAAAACAAAAACACACTCGACCTACTACTAAACAATCAATTGTTTAAGCGTTATCCAGTTGGAACCGGAGAATTTGGCAAAACGCCTGCCGTTGAATTCTTCATTTATGATAAGATAATCGACCCGCCCTGGACCCGACCAACCGACAACCGTCTCATCGAATATGGCGATCCGGAAAATGTCCTCGGTACTCGTTGGATGGCTCTCAAATCCACTGACAACTCTAATCTAAAAGGCTTTGGCATACACGGCACCTGGGAACGCGATAGTATTGGTTCCCAATCCAGTGCTGGCTGTGTTCGAATGTTTAACGAAGATGTCGAAGAACTTTTTGATATCGTCCCCCGAAAATCCCGTGTTACCATCATAGAATAAATAGGAGCTTGTATGAGTGAACTCGCAAAATTACCGTTCGAAGCACCCATCGCAGAACTCGAAACAAAACTCACTGAACTCAAACAGTTCAGTAGCGAACAGCAGATTGATGTTACCGGCGAAATCGAAAATATGGAACAAAAAATCGCCACCATGCGCAAAGAGGTCTACCAAAACCTAACCGCCTGGCAAAAAGTACAAGTTGCCCGCCACCCCAACCGCCCCTACACCCTCGACTACATCAAAGCCATGACAACCGACTTCATCGAACTTCATGGCGACCGCATTCATCGCGACGACCGCGCCATTATCGGCGGCTTCGCCACCATCGGCAGTCAACGCGTCATGATCCTCGGCTCCCAAAAAGGCCGCGACACCAAATCCAACGTCGAATGCAACTTCGGCTGTGCTCATCCCGAAGGCTACCGTAAAGCCCTCCGCCTAATGAAACTCGCCAACAAATTCAACCTACCCATCATCAGCCTTATCGACACCAAAGGCGCCTATGCCGGGCTCGCCTCCGAAGAACGTCACATCGCCGAAGCCATCGCCGTCAACCTCCGCGAATCGTTTACGCTCAAGGTACCCATCATCTGTGTGATAGTTGGCGAAGGCGGCAGCGGTGGCGCTCTCGGCATCGGCATCGGCAACCGCATCCTCATTCTCGAACATGCTTACTACTCCGTCATCTCACCCGAAGGCTGCGCGGCCATCCTATGGAAAGACCGCGCCTATTCCGACCAAGCCGCAGAAGCCCTCAAAATCACCGGAAAAGACCTACTTGAACTCGGCCTTGCCGACCACATCATTCCGGAACCCCCCGGAGGTGCCCACACTGATCTCGAAGCCGCCGCTTCGTTGTTGAAAGCTGCACTTGTCGAACAACTCGACGATCTCACCAAGAAAAGCCCTGAAGAGATTCAATCCGAACGGTACGACAAATTCCGGGCTATGGGACGTTTCGAAGGCGCAATAAACTAATCGACGAAAGCACTACTCAACGCCTGCGCACAATCTCAACCGCCGCCGCCTTTGCCGCATCAAGCGCACCCGGCTTATCAATGCGAACCCCCACCTCATCCACTCGAGAATCTTCCATCGCTAAAGCCGCAATCTGCTCCGCCAATGTCTCAATCAGCTCCACTTCGCTCTGCCCAGCTAATCGTAAGACTGCCTGCTCCAACTGATGATAATCGACCGTATCCTCCAACTTATCCGATGCACCCGCTGTCCGCAAATCACACCCCAACACCATGTTTACAACCAACGGCTGCCGCGCATCCCGCTCCTCCGGATAAACCCCGATCAAACTCATCACTTCCAAATCCACAATAAAAATACGATCCATCATCAAACTCCATTTCCCAATAGATGCTGTCCTCCATCCACAAACACAACCTGTCCGGTTATCGACGCATTCTCCAATAAAAACAGGCCCGCCTGCACAACTTCTTCCACCTTCGGCACACGCTCCATCGGAATCACTCCCTTCCGCTCATGAAACTCGGCCACACTTCCAGACGGTGATGGCAGTACCGGCCCCGGAGCCACCGCATTCACCCGAAAATCCGGTGCCAACTCCAGTGCAGCCAGCCGCGTCAACTCCGCCAGCCCAACCTTTGATAGAGCATACGGCACACAACTCGTATCGTGTGCCTCAATTCGACGATCCAGTAAATTCAATACCGATCCCCCCTTCGCCTGCTCCGCAAACCGCCGTATCAACTCCAGCGGTGCCAGCAAATTAACCCGCAACTCTCGTGCAGCTCTCTCCGGCGTCGCCGCTTGCAAACGATCCCGCGTAAACAAAGAAGCATTATTAACCAGCACATCAATTTTCCCCACCTCATCCATCATCTGACTCACCGCCTGCTCATCGCCCAGATCCGCGCACACCGTCCAATCAGACAACTCCTCCGCCTCCACTTGCGAATGCTGATAATGCACCACCACCTCCGCCCCCCGCTTCAAAAATGCTTCCGTAAATGCACGACCAATGCGCACCGCCCCTCCCGTCACCAACACTCTTTTTCCATCCCAGTCCATCTGCTTTATCTCCCTACCCTGTAAGCCATTCCATACTCCAACCGAAAATAAACTACAACAACCATGAACCTTTTTCAGTAGCGAATAAAATAATGAAAGCGTACATTGAATCTATGAAAAAAATACTCTTCGTAATCGCACTTGCCATCCTTAGCACCACACCTGTCCACTCAGAAGTAATGAAAACCAATGGCACCGTGACCATCATTCCCATCAAAGGCATGATTGAGCCCGCTCTCCTCTATGTAGTACGCCGCGGCTACGATGACGCTGTACGCAATAATGCCGATGCCATCATCTTCCACATGAACACCCCAGGCGGCGCCGTCAACGCTGCCGGTGAAATCATCTCTCTTATTGGGAAAAATGATATTCCCACGTACACCTATGTCGACAATGGCGCTTACTCCGCCGGCGCCTTCATCGCTCTCGCTGCCGGAGATATCTACATGGCACCCGGCAGTGTCATCGGTGCCGCCACTCCTATGATGATGTCCCCCATGGGCGGCGCGCAAGAAATGCCCGAAGAAGTGCAAGAAAAAATGACCTCAGCCGTCGCCGCCATGGTCCGTGCCGCCGCCGAACAGGGTGGACACGACCCTCAGCTCGGTGAAGCTATGGTTCGTGCCGACCTAGAATATAAAGTCGGTAAAAAAGTCATCAGCGAAGCTGGCCGCCTCCTCACGCTCACCAACACCGAAGCCGAACAACTCGTCGGCCGACCCAAACGAACTCTTCTCTCCAGCGGAACCATGGATTCCCTCGACGACCTTTTATCAGAAATCGGACTACCGAACGCCGAACAGCGCCTCATTGAAGTGACCGGAGCTGAAAGTATTGCGCGCTCTATTGCTAAAATTGCTCCCATTCTAATGATCATCGGTATGGGCGGACTCTGGCTCGAATTTAAAACACCTGGCTTTGGCATCTTTGGGCTGCTCGGTGGAACTTGTCTTCTACTCTTCTTTTTCGGCCACCATATTGCCGGTCTATCCGGCATGGAAGATGTGCTCTTCTTTCTGCTCGGCGTCATACTCATTGGCATTGAAATCTTTATAACGCCCGGCTTTGGCGTCATCGGTCTCGGCGGCCTACTGATCATGCTTGCCTCGCTAGTCAACGCGATGAGTGAACGGATGCCCGGTTCCTGGCGCCCCATCTCCTTCGAACCCGAAACCTTCACCGGCCCGCTCACCAACGTCGGCATTGCCTTTGCCGGCTCGCTTCTTATTACCCTAGTTGCCGGCAAATTTCTTCCGAAAACGAAAGCCTTCGCCTCGCTCACTCTCCATGAGACCATCGAACCCACTCCGGATCAGAGCGATTGGCTCGGACGTGAAGGCACCACACTATGTGAACTGCGTCCTAGTGGCACCGCCCTGTTCGACGGAGAAAAAAAAGACGTCATCACTCAAGGTGAACCTATTCCGGAAGATACTCCTGTCCGCGTTATCGCGGTGCGAGGTATCGCATTTGTCGTTGAAGTGCTTTAACCGCCTTGCAGCGTCATCAAAAACTCAAGATTGTTTGGCGTCTTCTTCAGTCGGTTAATCAACAGTTCCATCGCCTCCACCTGCGGCACATCTTTTAACGCCTTGCGAAGCGTCCAAATTCGCTGCAACTCATCCGGATGCAACAACACTTCCTCTTTCCGCGTCCCCGACCGCTCAATATTGATCGCCGGATAAACCCGCTTATTCACTAACTCACGATCAAGACCTAACTCCATATTACCGGTGCCCTTAAACTCCTCAAAAATCACTTCATCCATCCGACTACCGGTATCCACCAGCGCCGTAGCAATAATACTCAAGCTACCACCACCCTCAATATTACGTGCTGCTCCAAAAAACCGTTTCGGTTTGTGAAGGGCATTTGAATCCACACCCCCCGAAAGGATTTTACCACTGTGAGGCGACGTTGTATTATAAGCACGCGCCAGTCGCGTAATCGAGTCGAGTAGAATAATCACATCTTGCCCCTGCTCCACCAATCGCTTAGACATCTCAATCACAATCTCCGCCACTTGAGTATGACGTTCCGGCGGCTCGTCAAACGTCGATGCCAGCACCTCCGCCTTTGTATTACGCCGCATATCCGTCACCTCTTCCGGCCGCTCATCAATCAACAGAATAATCAGCTTCGCGTCCGGATTATTCTCCGAAATACTATTGGCCATCTTCTGCATCAAAACCGTTTTACCCGTCCGAGGCGGTGCCACAATCAAGCCCCGCTGCCCCTTACCGATCGGTGTAACCAAATCCATGACCCGCATCGAAATCTCTTTCGGGTCTGCCGTTTCCATCACCAACCGTTCCTCCGGGAACAGCGGCGTCAGATTCTCAAACGGAACCGTCTTACGCTTCCGCTCCGGCGCCTCGTTATTAATCTTATCGAGAAAATGCAGTGCAAAAAAACGTTCTTTCTCTTTCGGTGCCCGCAACGTCCCCTCAACCACATCACCCGTCCGTAATCCAAACCGACGAATTTGCGATGGCGACACATAAATATCATCCGGGGAAGGTTGATAAGAATTTACCGGAGAGCGCAGAAAACCGAATCCATCCGGGAGCACCTCTAGCACACCACGACCCTGCAACGGTCCACCCCGCCGACCGTGCGTTTTTAACAATTCAAAAATAAGCTGATGCTTCCCATAGCCGGCAAATTCCTGTAGCTCATACTCTTCTGCCATCGCCTTGATATCGTTAATCTCCGTCACCTGCATCTCGTGTACAGCCAACGATGGTAAATTATCCACATTCGGCGGCAACTCATACCGCTCCCGACGCTGCTTACCGTTCCGCCCCCCGCGCTTTCCTCCACGACCATGTTGACGTCCCCCCTCCGACCGATCTCCCTGCTTATCCCGCGAAGAGCCTTCCCGTTTTGACGAATCGCCCTCTGTTTTATCGCCCTTATCTCCAGCACTCTTATCTGCACGTTCCGGCGTAGATTCCGGTTTATTCTCAGACGGACTCATCTCTTTTTTCTCTTCTTCGCTCATTACATACCCTTCTGCAACCAACGCATCACCTGCGCCCGCAACTTCTTTTCAACCTCAATCTCAGGTTCACTCGTATTCAAAATAAAATCAGCTCGTTCAGCCTTCCGCTCAACCGGCCATTGCGCCTCCAGCCGCTGCTCCATCTCTGCCGCCGACCAGCCCCGCTCGTGCAATCGCTCGCGTACGATCACCTCATCCGCCTTCACCGCCACTATCGCATCCCACTCCCAGGCATCCCAGCCGCACTCAAACAGCAACGGAACTTCTACTGCACCCCGCTCCTTCAATCCGCGCCGCGCCTCCATCCAATTCACCACCTGCTCACCCACCAGCGGATGTACCAATCCATTCAACGCTAACCGGGCGCGCTCATCATTGAAAACACGCTCCGCCAGAGCTTTTCGATTAATCTTTTTCGACTCCATTAAAATTGTATCACCAAACTGTTCCACCAACTGATCTACTAGCTCAACATCATCAAGCAACGCATGAGCCACCTCATCACAACTCAACGTCACAAAGGAATGACATCGCAATTGCCCCATGACCCAACTCTTTCCACAGCCAATACCCCCCGTAACCGCCAGTAAAAAAGAACGGTTCACGAAAAACTCCATAGGGGAAAAAGGAAACTCATACGCGAAAAAGGAAGGAGCATAGCTCACTTAATTGATACGAATCTGGTATAAACGCACCAGAATGTCAACCCCACAAACACACCAACACAATGGGTGTTCATTGACTGCTTCTCTGCTATGATGCGCGCCATGAAGTTTATAAAATTCATCATTGCTCTGCTTTTACTACCCACCACCTTCTCTTTAACAAAAAGCCTCTACTCGCTTACCCTACACCAAGCCGATGCAGCCAATACCCTCTTTTCTCCGCTCACCTACGGCTTGATTAGCGGTCTCCTGCTCCTGCTGATTCTTCCTAGCCCTATTCGCACCTATGTGCTCGGCCACGAGCTCACCCATGCCCTTTGGGGGCTCTGCATGGGCGCCCGCGTCGGTAAAATTAACGTCACCAAAAACGGCGGTCATGTCGAACTTTCCAAAACCAATTTTCTAATCACCCTCGCCCCCTATTTTTTTCCCTTCTACACCATCCTACTCATCGCCCTCTACGCGCTTGGAAACCTATTCATCCATTTACAACCCTATCACAATCTCTTCCTCTTTCTCGTAGGTGCCACCTGGGCTTTCCACCTCCACTTCACCCTCCATATGCTCGCCAACCGCCATCAACCCGACATCACCGAACAAGGCCGACTCTTCTCCTACACCATTATCTACTGCTTTAACTTGATCACCCTCATCATCTGGATGATATGCGTCGGACCGCTCACGTTTCATACTGCCCGCCATCAACTCACCGACGACCTACATACAAGCTATCAATGGACCAGCCAACAGATCGAAGCCGGCGCTCGTAAAATTAGTCGATACCAGCAGTGGCAACGCTGGAAAAAAATTATTCCGTAAGTGCGAGTACTTCGGGTGCCACATCAACAATCATATTCACGCAGTGCGCCTCCACCTCTTCTGGTGTGTCACTGATCAGCGCGCGCTGCGCTAATGCAACTGCATCTGCATAATATAACTTTCTAATTACGTCCTTAATCACCGGTGCTTGTAGCGGACTCACACTCAACTCATCCACTCCAAGTCCTACCAGCAAGGGCACTAAATGCGGTGTCGAAGCCATCTGACCGCAAACACTACTCCACAACCCGAAGCGCCGGCAAATCTTCACCACATGATCAATCAATCGAATCACCGCCAAATTCGTCGGCTGATACAGGTGCGCTACATCCTCATTGCCCCGATCTACCGCCATTGTATACTGAATCAAATCGTTTGTTCCCAAACTGAAGAAACTGACGTGTGGCGCAATCTTATCCGCCACCAGCGCCGCCGAGGGCACCTCAATCATGGTACCCACCTCAATTTCACGATTAAACGCAACGCCCTCTTCCGTCAGCTCGTTCATACAATCCTGCAATAAAGCATTGGCTGCCTTCACCTCCGCCACTCCCGTCACCATCGGATACATCAACCGCACATTCTCATGCACACTCGCCCGCAAAATAGCCCGTAGCTGTGTCCGAAAAAGCGCCGGTCGACCCAAACACAACCGAATCGCTCGATGCCCAAGAAACGGATTCATCTCCCGCCGACCCTCCAAGGCATCCGGCATCTTATCTGCACCCAAATCCAACGTACGAATTACCACCGGTGCCGGAAACTGACTCGTAGCAGCCTGCACATATGCCTCTACCTGCTCCTCCTCACCCGGCAGCGTCTTCGCTCCCAGAAACAGAAACTCCGTTCGATATAGCCCAATCCCCTTGGCGCCACCCGCATCCACGCCCTCCAGCTCCTCCAACAACTCAATATTAGCCGTCAACGGAACATGATACCCGTCCAGCGTCTCCGGCGGCTTATCACGCAACAGATCCAACTCCTGCCGAATCTCTTCCTGATTTCGCGAACGTTCCGCATACTCCGACAACCGCTCCTCGCTCGGACAGACAAACACCACGCCTCTGGCTCCGTCCACCAGTATCCGATCATCGGGATGTACTGCTACCGTTGCACTCCGCAAACCGACTACCGCCGGCACATTCAGTGCTCTTGCCATAATCGCCGTATGCGAGCTCGCACTTCCCAAATCCGTAATAAACGCCCTCACTTTCTCCCGATCCAACCCCGCCGTATCCGAGGGCAGCAAATCGTTTGAAACCAGTACACACGGCGTCTCAATATCACGCAAACTCTCCACCGTCTCTTCCGCCAGATTAGCCAGCACCCGCCGCGTCACATCCCGAATATCTGTCGCCCGTTCTGCCAGATACTGATCCTCCAACCCCGCCAGCTTATCGGCATACTGCGTCGCAATCCGTTGCAGGAGAGGCTCCACATTCAACCGCTCGGCCTCAATCGCCTGCTCCACCTCACCCACCAGCAGCTCATCCTCCACCACCAGCATATGCGCATCAAAAATCCGAGCATGCTCATCGTCCAGCACCTCCGCCACCTGCTTGCGGATATGAAGCAACTGTGCTCGTGTCTCCCGCAATGCCACGCGAAAACGCTCGCATTCATGCGCTACATCCTCCGTCTCAATGGCACGTGAACCTACCCGCTTTGCATCCGGTAGCAGTACCCGCGCTGGGCCCACGACAATGCCCGGCGAAACCCCAATGCCTTTGAGCATCGTCTCTGATCTGGTACTTCCTTTACTCACCATCACGACTCATGGAACTTTGCAGCAAACAACGCTTCAAGCGCATCCAATGCCGCCTCCGCATCCGCACCCAAAGCACTCACCCGCACTTGACTTCCCGGGAACCCCTCGACCGTCATCAAGCCCATGATACTCTTGCACGAAACCTTGTTACCATCTTTCTCCAAATAGATGTCCGCCGTAAAACGACCCGCTTCCTTTACAATAAGCGCCGCCGGACGAGCATGAATTCCATACTCATTTATCACCTTCAATTCACGACTCAATTCACCTGCGCCCACGACCCACTCCACTTAACCGATCAATAATCTTATCATCCAATTCTTTCGCCGCATCGTGTCCCAGCTCTTTTAATTTCTGGTTCAACGCAGCCACCTCCACAATATTCGCCATGTCACGCCCTGAACGCACAGGCAACGTTATTAGAGGCACACTCACCCCTAAGATGTCAACGGTTTCCTGCGCCACCCCCGTCCGGTCCTCTTCGCCAGTCGGCACCGTTAAATCAATTACCAAATCCAACTCCGTCTGCCGCCGAATCGCCGACACTCCGAATAAACTCGGTACATGAATAATGCCCAACCCCCGGATCTCCATATGATAGCGCGTCACATTATTCGCCCAGCACAACAACCTACTCCGCGATGTTCGCCGGCACTCAGTCACATCATCCGATACCAAACTATATCCACGTTCAATCAATGCCAACGCCGTCTCACTCTTACCAATGCCCGGATCACCCCGCAATAGCACACCAATCCCCATCAACTCCAATGTCGTCCCCTGTACCCGCTTTGTCGGTGTTGTCAACTCATCCAACATTACGGTACACGCATTCACAAAATCCATCGTCACCATAGATGTGCGCAGCACCGGCACCCGATACGCCGCCGCCAACTCCAATATCTCCCGCGTTGCCCGCCGATTGCGTGTTAAAACCACCCCCGGAATCTGCCGCTTAAAGACTGCCTCCAATCGCGAACGCCGCTCATCAGCCGCAAGATTTTTTAAATAGGTCAACTCCGCCAATCCAAAAATCTGTAATCGCTGATGCGCAAAATACGTGAAAAAACCGGTCAATGCCAACCCCGGGCGGTTCATCGCTGTCTCCTGCACCTTCCGGCTTAGAAACGACTCCCCAGCCAACACCTTCAACTTCAAGGCATCCTTCCCATGATCCAGCAACTCTTGAACGGTAATTTCACGCATTTTTCTGCTCCACTAGCGACGATGATCTGTCAGCTTATCCCGCTCACGCCGCAACTGACGCTCTGCATGCTCAATCGCCCGATCAATGGCATCATACATATTTTCAGACTTCTCCTTCGCACTCAAACGAATATGCCCAGCCGCCTGCACCACCACTTCCGCCACATGCAACCGCGCCTCCTGATCTAAAATAATATGTACATTCTCCACTCGCGGGAATACGCCCAGACATCGCTCCAGCTTATCCTCAATATGCTGCTTCACCGCTTCCGTCGCGTGGATTTCGTGTCTACTCGTATGTTGTATCTGCATTGTATGCTCCTTTGGTTAGACTTCACATATTAAAACGCGGACCCAAATAGACCTCTCGGCTCTTCGGGTCATTCACCAAAAAATCTTGATCTCCCTCACACACCACTTCCCCCTCACACAATAAATATGCCCGATCCACCACCTCCAGCGTCTCCCGCACATTATGATCCGTAATCAATACCCCTAGCCCCTGCCGCTGCAGGTCCTTAATAATATCCTGCACATCATTCACCGCCAAGGGATCCACCCCACTGAACGGCTCATCCAGCAGAATAATCGAAGGCTCCGTCACCAACGCCCGCGTAATCTCCAGTCGCCGCCGCTCCCCCCCACTCAACGTATACGCCTTCTGCTTCGCCAACGGCGCAATCTTCAGCTCTTCCAACAGCGCCTCCAACCGCCGCTTCCGCTCCTTCCGCGAAATCGGTAGCGTCTCCAAAATCGCCATCACGTTCTCCTCCACCGTCAGCTTCCGGAAAATCGAAGCCTCCTGCGCCAGATACCCCATACCCATCCGCGCCCGCTGAAACATCGGCATCCGAGTCACATCCCGCCCCTTAAAGAACACGCGCCCCTCCGACGGACGTACCAGCCCCACAATCATATAAAAACTAGTCGTCTTACCCGCCCCATTCGGGCCCAGTAAGCCCACAATCTCGCCCTCATTCACCCGGATATCCACACCGCGCACCACCGCCTGGCTTCCATACGCCTTAACCAGTCGCTCCGTCCGTATTAGCGCTTCCTTTTCCTCACTCATCAGCACTCAACTCCGCTCGCATCTGCTTCCAAGCTTCCACATCCGGGAAAATCACCGCCCGCGCATTCGGCTCACACACCACCCGCTGCTCCACCGGCCAAAATTGAATCCGATCCGCCCGCACCACACTACGCCCCTGCAATAGCTTCGGATCGCCAAGCAGTAACGCTCTACCCGTATTTTCTACATACTCTACTGTATCCGCCTCTGCCATCACGTCACCGTACTGTAAGACTACACGCGATTCCGCCCGCAGCCAATCCAATTCCCAGGTCTCTTTCAACTGCAACGTCAACGCCTCACAATTCATTGCACCCTGCTCATCCCGCAACCGAACCCGCTCCCGAAAATCAACCCGCTTTGCCATCCGATCAACTACCACCTCCCGCGCCCGGATATCCATCCGACCCCCGCCATCGCCCAAGCCTTCAAGCTCCAGCCACGCATTCGGCCGACACACCAACCGTCCCGAAGTGCCCCCCTCCACCAGCACCTGCTCACCCGATAACCGACGCCCCACCTCTTGAATCACTGCCCGACCCCGCAGATCCGCACCCCCCGCTCTCCAATCATATTCCAGCCTATCCCCCGCCAGCTCACGCTCACCCTGCACACCGCGCACCGCCCCAACAGCGATCACCTGCTGCAACGCCCCCTTCGCATCCATCACTGCCTGCATCTCATCCCCCCGCAACCAACCCTCATCCGTAACCAACCGCACATCCCCAGACACGAGCAATACCTGTCGATCCCGCTCAAACAAAAGCCGCTCCCCCACCAACAACACCTCATTCGTCCCCCGTTCCGCTCCCCGCATGGTAGCCAACTGCTCCGCCAGCTCCGCAAACGGTTCCATATCCAGCGCCGGCACAACCGGGTAACTTAAAGCCTCCGCCCGTTCCTCCAAAACAGCCGACTCTTCCCCAATCTCAACCCCCGCCACCGGTTCCACCCGCTCCGGCTCACTGCAACCCACCCACAACAACATAAACAACCAAGGTAACGGCTTCAAAACGACAACCCCTCACCCGACCACGCCTCACGGTCGCCCAACACCTTCACCTCATTGAAAACCTCAAACCGTCCCCCGCGCGTATCCAACCGAAAACCCCGCCCCGTCAACGCAAACGAATCCGTCACCACCAGCACCCAGCCCTCCGACTCCGCCACCAGCTGCTTCACTCCCGCCACCGTCTCCATCTGCGTTCGACACGCCGGTGCATACACCTGAGCCCGCCGCTCCCCCGCCTCAAAGAGATCAACCCGCAGCTGCTCAACATCCGCCACCTCAGCCGAAATTACCCGCGCACGCCCCCCCGTTAATTCCGCCACCAACGCCCCCGACGCATCATAAAAAGGCGACCGCAAGCCCTCCACGGTCATTCCCTCCTCAAAAACCGGCGCCACCGGCACCTCCTGTGCCCATAACCAAAGCGGAAGGCAGAACAATAGGAACGTTCTCTTCATCGACCAAAGACTACCGCAGACCCGTGAACATGCCAAGCAAAGCTTACGCCTCACCCACTTCCACTAAACTCGGCGTATACCCCTCCGGCGGTTCAAAACCCAACATCGTAATACTCGTCGCTGCCAAGCTCGAAATGCCCGCACCTTCCAGCGCCGCCGTTCGAACGTTCGCCGTGCCCGCCGGATCATACACATACACCGGTACCGGGTTCAGCGAATGCGAGGTCTTCATCAGCAAATTACCCGCCTCATCCCGCATCAACGCATGCGTCTTCTTCTCCAGCTGCACCATATCATCCGAATTGCCATGATCCGCCGAGCAAACCAGTACCCCATTCACCCTTTTCAAAGCCTCCATCAAACGGCCCACGCCATCGTCCACCGCCTCGACCGACTCAACCACCGCCGACATCACCCCCGTATGCCCTACCATATCCCCATTCGGATAGTTGATCCGCACAAACTCAAACTCACCCGACTCAATCGCCTTCACCGCCTCATCCGTAATCGGATCTGCCTGCATACGAGGCTTCTCCTCAAACGGACAATTATCCGAAGGAATCTCCATCCACGTCTCCGTCTCAAACTTACTCGAATTGTTTCCATTAAAGAAATAGGTCACATGCCCATACTTCTGCGTCTCCGAAATCGCAAACTGCCGGATGCCCGCATTCGACAGATACTCGCTCATCGTCCGGTCAATTGCCGGAGGCGTAACCAAAAACTTCTCCGGCACCCCCAAATCGCCATCATACTGCATCATCCCCGCATACACCACATCCGGCTTCGGACCCCGCTCAAACTCATGCAACTCATCCGCCTCAAACGCCTTCGTCAACTCCAGCGCCCGATCGCCCCGATAGTTAAACAGAATCACACTATCCCCATCCGCCACCGGCCCCGCCGGCACACCGTCCCGCTCAATCACAAACGCCGGTAGATCCTGATCCAAAATACCATTCTGCTCCGCCCGAAACGTCTCAATCGCCTCGCTCATCGAGCCAAACAAACGCCCCTCACCCCGCACATGCGTCTGCCAACCCCGCTCAATCATCGGCCAATCCGCATCATAACGATCCATCGTAATTTTCATTCGGCCCCCACCCGACGCAATACAATAATCAAACCCATCCACGCTCAGCTCTTTCAGAAACGCCTCAATCCGCTCTACATACTCCAACGCCGATACCGGCGGCACATCCCGCCCATCCGTCAACGCATGCAGCCGCACCCGCTTCACACCCCGCGCCTTCGCCTCCCGCAACATCGCCTCCAGATGATTAATGTTAGAATGCACCTTACCGTCCGACAACAACCCAATAAAATGCAGCGTACTCTCCTTGCTCACCGCATTCTCCACCAACTCATGCCAAACCGCCCCCTCAAACATCGCCCGCGACGCAATCGCATCATCAATCAACGACGCCCCCTGCGCAAAAACCCGACCACAGCCAATCGCATTATGCCCCACCTCCGAATTCCCCATATCCGTATCTTCCGGCAACCCCACCGCCTTGCCATGCGCCTTAATTTCCGTATACGCCGCGTTCTCCTTCAACCAATCCAGGTTCGGCGTTCTCGCCTGCGCCACGCAATCGCTCTCCACATTTTTACCAATTCCCACGCCATCCATAATCACCAACACCACCGGCCCTTCAGCCCCCGCATACGATCCATGTTTCTTCAACGCTTCCATCATCAAACTCCTTTAAGAATTGGGTTAACTCCGCTCAATATGCCCACGCCAGACTTGCTTGGCAATGGCAATCAAAAGTTGGTCTCGACCATAGGCCGATATACCACCTCATGCACCGCCACATCCGCGGGTGCCTCCAGCGCCTGCACCAGCAGCACCGCCGCCGACTCCGCTCGCATATACTCCGGACGCTCCTCCGGCCGAAAATCCGTATCCGTTCCCCCCGGAAACGCCGCTGTCACCTTAATACCCTGCGCCTGAGCTTCTTTGCGCAACGAGTTTGTAAAGCCCAACAACCCATACTTGCTCGCCGTATATATTGAATAATTTGGCTGCGACGTCAGCGCAATCGTGCTCACTACATTCAGAATATGTCCCCCCGCTTCCATCCGGCGCATCGCCTCACGGCACATCACCATCGGCGCCCGCAGATTAATCGCCATCTGCTGCTCCCAATCTGCCACTTCAATCTCCGCCACTGGCGCTTTGATGTGGTTAATTCCCGCGCTATTTACCAACGCATCCACCCCGTTCAACTCATTCCACGCCCGATCGAATAGGGCTACTACCTCCGCCTCGTTCGTGACATCCGCCGCCGCCACCAAGCAGCCCGTCTCAGCTTGCAGCGCCGCCAACCGCTCCGTATCCCGACCGCTCGCCAGCACTCGCCACTTCCGCGCCGCCAGCTGCACCGCCAACGCCCGACCAATCCCGCTCGTCGCCCCTGTAATCAAAACTGACTTTTTCATACTCAGTCCTTTCTTCGTCTAGGTCGCCCACCTCGTCCGCGTCCATTTCCTCCGCCACCACCTGGCTTACTTCCCCCCGGCTTTCCTCCACTTGCCGACCGAACCGAAATCTTTCGACCCTCCAGCTTCACATTCTCCATCCCCTTGCGTACCGCCGATCCAATTTCCTTCGACACCTCAAACACCGACGCTTCACGCCCCAGGTTAATCGACCCAATCTGATTCGACTTCACCTCACAATTCTCACAGATCAACCGCACAATCGCCCCCGAATTCATCTGATGCACCTTACCGAGATTAATCGAAAACCGCTTCGTATCATACGCCTCAAGCCGCTGATTACGCTTGCTGTTTTCCGACCGTTGCGGTCGTCCTCGCTCACCACGCTCACCCCCCTCACGCGGACCCTTCCGCTCCCGTGGCGGCCGCGCCTTCACGTTCAAATCCGGTGCTTGTGCATACGCCTCCAGAAAATGATTAAACTCCACCGATACAAACCGCTTGATAATCTCCTTCTTGTCCAGATGGCACAACGCTTCAAAAGCCGGCGGCAAATACGCCTCAATCGCCTCCTCATTCACCGATGTATTCACCACGCGCTCCAGCAGTGCCATTAGTTGGCTCTCACATACCGCCCGCCCATCCGGCAACTTCTCTAGCGCTATCGAAATATTATTCCGTCGCTCCAACTCGATAATCCGCCGCCGTTCCCGGCTATTGATCAGCGCAATCGAAACCCCCGACTTACCCGCTCGCGCCGTCCGTCCACAACGGTGCGTATACGCCGCCACCTCGTCTGACAACTTATAGTGAATCACATGCGTAATATCATCCACATCGATCCCGCGTGCCGCCACATCCGTCGCCACCAGAATCCGTACCGTCCGCTGCCGGAACTTCCGCATAACCGCATCTCGCTGCGCCTGCGACAAGTCGCCATGCAACGCCTCCGCACTGTAGCGGTTCGCCACCAGCTTCTCCGCCACCGTCTGCGTCTCCGCCCGTGTCCGACAGAACACTACGCCGTAAATCTGTGGCAACGCATCTAGCACCCGCATCAACGCCGGGAATCGGTCACGCTCATTCACCATAAAACAGAGATGCTCAATATTCGCCGCCGCTTCGTTACGTCCCCCCACCGAAATCGTATGCGGCTTCTTCAAATAATTCCCCGCAATCCGCTCCACACCCTTGGCCATCGTCGCTGAAAACAGCCACGTCAACCGATTCTCTGGTGCTCGCGAAAGAATCGTATCGATCTCCTCCTTAAAGCCCATGTTCAGCATTTCATCGGCTTCATCCAGCACCAAAGCTCGCACTTGCTCTAATCGCGCCGCCTTCCGCTCGATCAAATCCACCAGTCGTCCCGGTGTCGCCACCACAATCTGCGCACCCGCCTTCAGCGCCTTAATCTGCGGTACAATATTCGCCCCTCCATATACCGCCGCGATCCGTAGCCCCGGACGATGCACCGCAAACCGCTTCATATCCTCCGCAATCTGCACCCCCAGCTCCCGCGTTGGCGCCAGCACCACCGCCTGCGTCGCCTGTAGGTTGTCATCCACCCGCTCAATCAACGGCAGCCCAAAGGCCGCCGTCTTACCCGTACCCGTGGACGCCAGCCCGATCAGATCCTGCTCCTCTTTCAGCAAAAAAGGAATTGCCTGCGCCTGAATCGGCGTCGGCGTTTCAAAACCCAGTTTGCCAATAGACGATAATACACCGGAGCTAAGCCCCAATTCCGTGAACTTCATATGTCTCTTTCCCGCATGCGTACCACATGCCGCTTTTCGCTCTATGTGCGATGGTTGTAATAACCAGCGGACGCTACCCGTCCCTATCAAGGCCCTGACCCCGCGCCCATCGCAGGAAATCGACCCCGTTCATAACGCCGCATAGTGAACCCCAACCCCCTCTCCGACGCAACCCTAAAGAGCACTTCACATCACGCTGCAGATAGCGCCATAATTGAACTCTTTTTATTTGTAAAGAGAACCCCTACCATCGGAACAATCATTGGAGGTTTTTGTGATACGAAAATATGAGAAAAAAATAATCACCGGACTGATTGTTGCGTCCATCATCGCTGCATTTTTCAGCATCTCTTTCGCCATCTATCTAGCGGTCATGACCAATGTCGCCACCAACTATTTTTCTCACTACACCAAACGCTACACCGACGGGTAATCAGCATGAAAACATCGATTGTCAATAGCATCGTCCGCACGATGGATCAGCTTAGCACACCGTTAATTAAAGGATCGCTGTTTATCATCTTTTTCTGGTTCGGAGTGCTCAAACCCCTCGGCATCTCCGCCGCGCAGGAGCTCGTGCTCGACACCGTCTACTGGATGCCATTTCTCTCTCCCCGCGCTTGGCTGGATGTCATTGGCTATTGGGAGATGCTCATCGGCATCTGCTTCCTCTTCAAACGCACCATAAAAATTGCGCTGGTACTACTGTTTCTTCAGATGGCTGGCACCTTCATGCCGCTCTTCATCCTACCGCACATTACGTTTCAGGAAGGCATGACGCCCTATGCCCCCACCCTCGAAGGGCAATACATCATCAAAAACATCATCATCATCTCCGCCGCCATGGTCATCGGCGGCAGAACTCTGCGGAAGACACAGCCTTAGTGCTTGAAGTGGCGCATGCCAGTGAATGCCATGGCGATGCCATATTTGTTGCAGGCGGCAATCACCTCGTCGTCGCGAATGGAACCACCGGGCTGGACAATATATTTAGCGCCCATCTCGTGCGCGGCGTCGATACTGTCAGCAAACGGGAAGAAGGCTTCCGAGACAAAGACACACTCGCCGATGATCGCCTGAATCTGCTCGTCGGTGATCTCGGGCTGTTCGGTTTTAAGGTTTTCAACTGCCTTGGAGACCGAGAGCTTCCGCAACGCATCTACGCGGTTCGGCTGCCCGGCGCCCATACCAAGAACGCGGAACTGCCCAGGTTTATACTCTTGGACCAGCACAATTGCATTTGACTTGGTGTGCTTGGCGGCAGCTAACCCGAATTGGGCAAGCGCCTCTTTAGACTCATCAAAATTGGCTTTGGTTGGCACACTCCACGCTTCCATCAGCTCGGTATCGATCTCCTGCACCAATAGCCCGCCGTTGATCTGTTTGACCATCTGCTGCGGTGCGGCTTTGGTGACCGGCTTTTTCAGTTTTAGAATGCGTAAATTTTTCTTCTTCTCGAGCAACGATCGCGCATCGTCTGCATAGCCGGGGGCGATGATCGCCTCGACAAAGCGCCCTTCGAGCGCCTGCGCGGTTGCCAGATCAACCGCTTCGGTGCAGGCAATCACCGAACCGAACGCCGAGATGGGATCGCCATTCCACGCTGCCTCAAATGCTTCTGCCAGTGTTTCACCGGTTGCATAGCCGCAGGGGTTGGTATGCTTGATCACCGAAACGCCGGGGCGCCCCGCCAGATCTTTGACCGCTTCCAGCGCGCCGTCACCATCAACATAGTTATTGTAGCTCATCGGTTTGCCGTGCAGCACTTCGGTCTGGGCAATCGCTGCGTCCGGTGCGTCGGCATCTGTGTAGAGCCATGCTTTTTGGTGGCTGTTTTCACCGTAGCGCAATTCAGCTCCGTCTGCATAGGCTTTGACCATCGGTCGTGCCAACGCCTGCTCACTCACTTGGTCGGCGAGGTAGGTGGCAATCGCCGCATTATATTCCGCTACCCGCGCATAGACTTTCTGCCCTAATCGGAAGCGAGTCGGTTCGGTAGTTGCGCCATCGTTTGCACGCATCTCATCAAGCACCACGCCATAGTCTGCCGGATCGGTAATCACCGTCACAAATTTCATATTTTTCGCTGCCGAGCGGATCATGGTCGGCCCGCCGATATCAATCTGTTCAATCGCTTCGGAGAGGGTGACGCCAGAACGTGCGATCGTCTCTTCAAACGGATAGAGGTTTACGCAAACCAGATCAATTGCGCCGAGATCGTACTCCTCCATTGTCGAAACATGCTCAGCATTGTCGCGCATATATAGAATGCCGGCGTGTACCTGCGGGGTGAGCGTCTTAACACGTCCGTCGAGCATCTCGGGAAAGCCGGTAAATTCAGAAACATCCTTCACTGGAATGCCTGCCTCGCGTATCGCCCGAGCGGTACCGCCGGTGGAGAGCAGCTCTACACCCATCTCGCTCAAATTGCGGGCAAAGTCCAGAATGCCTGCTTTGTCCGATACACTTAACAACGCGCGTTTAATTTTCACATCCATCTAATCACCTCTTCGTAAAAGCGTTCGTTTCTACCGACCTACTGACTGAATTGCACGCTGTTTTTATCAGCTTCACTCCCAGTCGCGCAAAAAGTGGCAACCGGAGTGGTGAATACCACGATTCTTGAAATAGTCCTGATGATATGCCTCGGCATCATAAAATTTTGCGGCGGGTAAAATTTCAGTAACGATGGCACCCTTCCAGTGACGCTGCGCTTCTTCTTTAACCGATTCGGCAATCGTCCGCTCCTCATCCGTGAGATAAAAAATGCCCGATCGATATTGCGACCCAACGTCTGGACCCTGCCGGTTCAGCGTGGTTGGATCATGCAGCCGCCAAAAATAGCGGCACAACTCACGGTAGGAAACATGGGCAGGATCATATACAACCTCCACCGCCTCTGCATGACCGGTATCTGTGTAGCAAATCTGTTTATATGTCGGGTTCTCTGTTCGCCCGTTCATATACCCAACGGTTGTCTCCAACACGCCCTCTACCTCTTGATAGATCGCCTCCACACCCCAAAAACAACCCGCCGCAAAATACGCCTTTGCACCCATCTCTACTGCCTCCGCTTTCGTTTCTGCTACGCGACTTGCCATCTCGACCGGTTGACCCGCTCCTATCACCACGCTCGCCCAGCCACTCATAACAATACATACGAACCGTTTCATTCTCTTGCTCCGTTTTCAGCCAACCAACCTTACAACCGCATCATCTGGTTACAGGCTAAACCTTACACCACCGAGCCCTGCCAGCCCAGTTTTTGTGCCAATGTCTGGAAGTACGAATATCCCGGTAGCTGCACCATCTGCAGCGGATGCGGATGACGCACCAGTTCTAACCGATCCCCCTCTTCAACCGTGGCACAATCCTGCCCATCTACCGAAAGTAGTAGCGTCTTGTGACACCGCAACACCTCAACCTCAATCCGGCTGCGGTTTGGCACCACCATCGGGCGTGAACCGAGCGTATGCGGGCAGACCACACTAATCCCAAAGCCATGAATCGCCGGATGCAAAATCGGACCGCCATTGGAGAGTGCATGCCCGGTACTTCCAGTGGGTGTTGAAAGAATAATGCCATCACACGAAAATTGCCCTACCAGCTCTTCATCCACCTTCAGGCCCAACTGCACAATACGCGAGCTTCCACCCCACCCTATCACCGCATCATTCAGCGAGGGCCGCTGAAAGCTGGAGCCGTCCGCTTTTTTTAGCGTCGTTATAGCAGCCTCCCGCTCCAATAACGCATACGCTCCCAATGCCACCTGATCCAGAGCTGCCACTAAATCCTGCTCGGCTACTGCTGTCAAAAAACCCAATCGACCCAAATTAATGCCCAGCACTGGAACCGATGAACCCAGTATTGCCTGCGCCGCATAGAGAACAGTACCATCCCCCCCCATCGCCAGCACCAGATCTACCTCATCCGAAAATGCAGCTATATCCACTAATTCGCAATTCAGCCCTCGTGCCATATCAGGCTGCTCACAAAACAGCCGCCAGCCATGTCGCTCTGCGGCAGCCGCCAATTGCTGAAGTGTATCTTCCGCTTGCACACGCTTCGGATTTATTATGACGCCCACGTTTTTCATAAAAGCAGTATAAAACGCTATAATCCGCCTTGCCAAGAATGGCAGGCATTTTTTTTTGAAAGGTTTTTCAGTACAACGCGATAAAGAACAGTAATACGTTTTGTGTGACCTAGTTCTTTTGTACGCTGACCCCCTCGGCGTACAACCCGGGCGCACTCCTCCCCCCCGAGGAGTGCGTCCATTTTTTTTTATTTATAGGTATTAAGCTTCCAACATCTGTCGTTTAACTCTATTAGTAAACATATGCAGACTGATACTTCAAACGGACCGGAAACGTGGCTAGACGATCATGGAGATTATCTTCTTCAATTTGCCTATGTGCGGCTGCGCAATAGAGCCGCCGCCGAAGACGCCTTACAAGAAACGTTTCTGGCAGCAATGAAAGCCTTCGAGCGATACGATGGGAAAACACCCGTTCGCTACTGGTTACGTGGTATTCTGCGCCACAAAGTCGTGGACTACATCCGCAAAGCCTCGCGGGAGGTTGCCGTTGACGATACCGAAAACACGGAAATTCTCGATAGCTTCCGCTTCAAAGCCCTCGGCATTCATGACCAAAACCCACCTGACTGGAAATTTGATCCGCAGAATGCTTTCGAGCGAAAAGAATTTATGAAAGTTTTCTATCACTGTCTCTCAAAGCTGAACGACAATATGGGACAAGCTTTTGCACTCCGCGAACTCGAGGGTCTCTCCACCGAAGAGATCTGTAAGCAGCTGAAACTCACTCCGAACAATTTGTGGGTGATATTACATCGAGCCCGTAAACAATTAAAAAGTTGCTTAGAAGTCAATTGGACCGAAGGTGACGGAGTGAATGAATGTTAACCTGTAGGCAAGTCTCGAAAGCATTGGCTGAAAATCGTTATTACGAACTCCCCTGGCACCGTCGGGTGGGTTTGTTTATGCACATACGCCTCTGCAAAGTATGCGGTAAAGCCAATCAACAAATTGTCGATTTACAAACGGGCGTGCAAAAATTTCTCAAACAAGAAGAGAAAGAGCATTTCACCGAAATCAAACTAACCGATGAAGAACGCCAACGGATTCGCGAAAAAATATCCTCGAAAAAATGAGCACCTCCAAAAAAATAGGCATTAGTTACCCGCTCATTATCATGCACCTCGGCTGTCTTGGCGTTTTTTTCGTTCCTTTCAACACCACTGCATGGGTGCTGTTCCTTGTCGTTTATGCGCTTCATGTCTTCACACTCACCGCCGGTTTTCACCGCTACTTCTCCCACAAAAGCTTCAAAACCAGTCGATTATTTCAATTCCTTTTAGGTTTTCTCGGCACAATGGCAGCGCAGAAAGACCCGCTATGGTGGGCCAGCCACCACCGCCTTCACCACGAACATGCCGACTGCGAACAAGACCCGCACTCTCCGAGACAAGGTGGCTTCTGGTGGGCGCACATCGGCTGGGTTATGCAACGCCAGCTTGACGGTACTCGTTACGACAAGATCAAAGACCTCGTAAAATTCCCAGAACTCATGTGGCTAAACCGCAACCCCTTCCTACCCGCGCTACTGTTTGCTGCGCTCCTTTTACTCGCCGGTTTTACCTTTCAGTTTCTCCGCCCCGAAATGGGTATCACCGGCGCACAGCTGCTGGTGTACGGCTTCTTTCTAAGCACTGTCGCCGTATATCACGTTACCTTCTGCATTAACTCCGTTGCCCACCGGTTTGGAAAACGCCGCTACGACGTAGAAGACGACAGCGTGAACAACTGGCTACTCGCCATCCTTACCAACGGTGAAGGCTGGCACAACAATCATCATCGCTACGCCGTCTGCACCCGCCAAGGCTTTCGTTGGTGGGAAATTGACATGAGCTACATCATTCTGCGTGTGCTTCAATTCTTCCGTATCGTCTGGGAGATTCGTGAACCACCCCGCTCGCTACTAGAGAAATCTAAAGCAGCATGAATCTGCTCTCCCAATCTGCACCACTGCTCCTTCAAGGTTTAATCGGTGCATTTATTGTTTTTGTTCTACTCTGGGTAGTGCAATTAATTCGCCGTGATGCCGGCTGGGTGGATGTCGGCTGGACCGCTGGAGTCGGTATACTTGGCGCCGCCGCCGTCTTTCAAACCCAAGGCTGGCAACCTCGCGCCTGCCTCGTTGGAACGCTCATCCTCATCTGGTCAATCCGCCTAGTGATCTACATTATCAAAGACCGCCTCTGTTCCGGCGAAGAGGACTCGCGATACCAAACCCTCCGAACCTACTTCGGTAGAAAAGCCGCACTCGGATTCTTCTTTTTCTTCACCTCTCAATCGTTACTGGTGGTTCTTTTCGTCATACCACTTTTGCCAGCCATCAACCACCCCACTCCGCACTGGACACTCTTCGACGGTCTGGGCACCCTTCTCTGGCTTGCCTCCATGGGCGGCGAATGGCTTGCTGATTGGCAGCTCA